>CAZTDF010000028.1:19851-31943 GCA_964612465.1 uncultured Pirellulales bacterium | reverse complement strand
AGCAAGAGGAAGCGAAAGCTTCTCTCGAAAAGCTGAGAGATTTGTGCAAGGACAAGCCAGCACAACCCTTCTTGAGCGAAGCGGAGAGACTCATTGCCGGCGAAAATGGGGAGAAAAAGTAGAAAGCTTGGAGACATGGTTGCGAATAAGGGTAGGGTAATGAGTAAGTGCCTTGTGTTGATTTACGAACGTGCGAAAGTTGAGGAACTGGAATTGGACTTTTCCTACCCGGATGTATGGGACTTATTACCTGTTGTCATTCTTTGTGTGATTTCGATTCTGTTTACTGTATTTTGTCTTCTGGCCGTCTGGGAGTACGTTCGGCTAAAGGATAGACGGTAGCATGCAATCCATGGCTGCTAAAGGGCCTGGCCATATCTCGCACAGACAGAATAGTCTTTTACCTTCGAGGCCGAGGCATCGGGATTGTCGTCGGGGTACAGGTAAATGCTGATGCTAAAATCCGGGCCCGGCTTCGTGAAGCGTTCGAGGTCACTTGCCTGCTTAAATCCCTGTGACTCGAGTTTTCCGGCGGTATCGAGCCAGTTGGCCCCTATCTTTATGCCGTAAAAGCCGTATGCACTGCCCATAATTACCGCACTGCTGAATACATGTTCTTTTGCGGGATCGAAAAAGAAAACGCAATTCTCTGCTTCCATGAATCCATTTGGTACGGTTTCATCGAGGCCGAGTACCCGGCAGACCTCGCTGAATGGAGTTTCAAGAATCTTGATAGATTTCTCAAGATTGAATAATTCTTCAGTTTGAGGTTGATTCGACCCCATCTTCATCGCCTCCTTATCGGTATTATCCGGTATTGTTGTTCTGTATTTCTTTTCTTAAGTTCTAAGATGAATTAATTTTAAGGATTCCGCTGAAATTTGGAAGAAAAATCGCTTTCACAAGTGACTATTTTAATTATATATTATGACTTTAATTTTTTCGGAGTTTATGCGCTTGAAAAATCCAGACTGGAGTGTTAGTCTGGTTCCCTGGAGTAGGGTCATTACTTCATTACCTGGCTACCGCTGGGCCATAAAGTGCGGGCAACAGTAACGGATGGGTACCGATGGGTATTAATGACAAGACAACACGGCAAACAGGGCAACCGGGCTCTGTAACAAATCATAACCAGGCCGGCTCGACGGATGAGAAATTCGTGCCGACGTGCAGTATTTGTGGAGAAAAACACTGGCCCCACCATCCTTTAGTTCCATGTGTCAACAAGAGAAAGGCCAAGGTAAAAGCCAAAGCCGACAAAAAAGCCAAAGCTCAAGCCGCCGCTCAGGCCAAAATTGAAGCCAGAGAAAGAGCCAAAGAACAAGTTCGGATCGAAGCCGAAACAAACGCCAGGATAAAGGCTGAGAGAAAGGCCTATCTTGAGGCGATAGCCCGGGCGGAAGAACGGCTCAGGGCCGAATCTAAAGCAAGGGCCGAAGCCGAAGAAAGAGCCCAAACCGAGGCCAAAGAAAGAGCCAGTGCCGAAACCAGAGCGAAAGCGAAGGCCGAAGCCGAGCAAAGCGCCAAGGCCCAGGCTGAGAAAAAAACTTATATCGAGGCGATATCCAAGGCAGAGGAAAGATTTAAGGCCGAATCCAAGGTAAGAGCCGAAGTCGAAGAGAAGCTCAGGGCTCAAATCGAGCAGCGTGCCAGAATCGAGGCCGAGGCAGCCGAGGCTTTGGAAGCCGCCAAGACCGAGGCAGCCGAGACTTTGAAAGCCGCTAAAGCAGAGGCCGCTACGGAAGCCGGATCTTATGCCGCGGCTATAAGAGCGCTGGAGGACAGGCTGCAAGCTGAGATTGAATTGAAGTCCAATGCCCAGCATGAGACCCAGGCCCAGGTGGAGGAAAAAGCCAAAGTCGAGACCGAATATGCCGAAGCAGTCTCGGCCGCCAAAGCCAGGGCGGCAAAAGAGGGCGAATTACATGCCGCGGCAATAAAAGAGCTGAAGGAAAAGCTACAGGCCCGAGCCGAAGCAATAACCAGGGCCGAAGCAAAGACCGAATCCGAAGCAAAAGCCCGGCTTGAAGCTCAGGAAAAGATCAGGGCGGAGGTTGAAGCAAGGGCCAGGGTCGAGGAGCGGCTCAGGGCCGAGAGCGAGGAAAAAGCCAGAATCCAGGCCGAAGCAGCCGAAGCTATGGCCGCCACCAGGGCGCAAGCCGAAGCAAGTACCGAATCTGCCGCCGCGGCTATAAAGCAATTAGAAGAAAAACTTAAGACTGAAACACAAGCCAGATCGCAGGCTCAGCAAGAGGCCCGGACTCAAGCGCAGGCAAGGGCAAGGGCCGAAGAACAAGCCGACGCCGAGGCTCATTCCGGTATCGAGGCGCAAGAGAAGGCCAATCATTTCCGTAAAGCTATAGCCAAAGCGGAAAGAAGACTCAACGCCCAGGCCGAAGAGCTCGCAAAAGCCAAAGTCCGAATCGAGACCGAAGCTGAATCCCGGGATCAGGCTCAGAAAAAAGCCGCCGAAGAAGCTCAGGCAAGGGCGAAGGTTGAAGAGAAGCTCAGAGCTGAATCCGAGGCAAAGGCCAGAATCGAGGCCGAAGCCAAAGAGGCTCTCTCGGCGGCCAAATCAGATGCAGAAGCAAAGGCCGAATCTTATGCCGCAGCTATAAAGCAATTAGAGCAAAAGTTAAATTCCCTGGCCGAACAAAGGGCGAGAGTCGAAACAAAAGCCGAGTCCGAAGCTGCTGCCCGGCTCGAAGCACAACAAAGTGCCGGCCAGGAGGCAAAAGCAAGAGCGAAGATTGAAGAACAACTCAGGGCCGAAACCGAGCAGCGTGCCAGAATCAAAGCCGAGGCTGCCGAGGCCATCGCGGCAGCCAGTGCAGAGTTAGACGAAAAAGCCGAATCTTATGCCTCGGCTACAAAGCAATTAGAGCAAGAGCTGAAGGCTCAAACCGAAGCAAGGGCCAGAGCCGAAGCAAAGGCCGAATCCGAATTGGCGGCCCGGCTCGAAGCTCAAAAAAGTTCAACCCAAGAAGCTAAGGCAAGGGCTAAGGTTGAAGAACAACTCAAGGCCGAGTCCGAAGAACATGCTATAATCGAGGCCGAAGCTGAAGAGACCATCTCCGCCGCCAAAGCGAGGGAACAAGAAGAGGCCGAATTACATGCCGCAGCTATAAAAGAACTTGAGGAAAAGCTAAAGACTCAAGCCGATGAAATGACAAGAGCCCGGGCAAAAGCCGAATCCGAATCCGAGTCCCGGCTCGAAGCTCAAACAAGTGCTCGTCAAGAAGCTAAGGCAAGGGCGAAGATTGAAGAGCAGCTCAGGGCCGAGACCGAGCAGCGAGCCAGAATCGAGGCCGAAGCTGCCGAGTCTATGGCTGCAACTCAGGCAGAGGCACAGGCGAATGCAGATTCTTTCGCCGCGGCCATAAGAGAGCTTGAGGACAAGCTCAATGCCGAAATTGAAGTTAAGTCCAGGGCCCAGCAGGAAGCTCAGGCCCAATCAAAGCAGCGAGCCAGGATAGAGACCGAATATGCGGAGGCAGTTTCGGCCGCTAAAGCCAGGGCACAGGAACAGGACGAATTGCATGCCGCGGCTATAAAAGAACTTGAGCAAAAGCTGAAGGCTCAAGCCGAAGCAATAACCAGAGCCCAGGCAAAGACCGAATCCGAAATCGCAGCCCGGCTTGAAGCACAACAAAGTGCCGGCCAGGAGGCGAAGGCCCGTGCCAGACTCGAGGAGCGGCTAAGGGCCGAGGCCGAGCAGCGTGCCGGAATCGAAGCCGAAGCTAAAGAGGCTATCGCGGCGGCCAGGGCGGATGCCGAAGCAAAGGCGGAATCTTACGCCGAGGCTATAAGGCTGGTAGAAGAAAAACTTAAAGCTGAAACACAAACGAGGTTCCTGGCCGAGCAAGAGGCCCGGACTCAAGCGCAGGCAAAATCCAGGGCCGAAGAAAGAGCCGACGCCGAGGCTCAATCCCGTATCGAGGCGCGAGAGAAAGTTGATTATTTGCACAAAGCGATAACCAGGGCCGAAAGAAGACTCAACGCTCAGGCCGAAGAACTCGCGAAAGCCAAAGTCCGAATCGAGGCCGAAGCAAAATCCCGTGACCAGGCTCAGCAGAAAGCCGCCAATGAAGCTCAGGCAAGGGCGAAGGCCGAAGAGAAGCTCAGGGCCGAATCCGAGGCACGGGCCAGAATCGAGACCGAGGCTGCTGAGGCTGTCGCGGCGGCAAAGGTAGAGTTGGACGAAAAAGCCGAATCTTATGCCGCTGCTATAAAGCAGGCAGAGGAAAAACTCAAAGCACAAGCCGAGATAATTACCAAAACCCAATCAAAGGCCGAGTCCGAATCGGCGGCCCGGCTGCAAGCCCAGAAAAGCGCCACTGAAGAATCCAGGGCAAGGGCGAAGGTTGAAGAGCAGCTCAGGGCAGAAACCGAGGCACGGGCCGGAATCGAGGCCGAGGCTGCTGAGGCTGTCGCGGCGGCAAAGGTAGAGTTTGACGAAAAGGTCAAATCTTATGCCGCTGCTATAAAGCAGGCAGAGGAAAAACTCAAAGCACAAGCCGAGATAATTGCCAAAACCCAGTCAAAGGCCGAATCCGAATCGGCGGCCCGGATTGAAGCTCAAAATAGTGCCAAAGCCGAAGCGAAGGAAAGGGCTAAAGTTGAAGAGCAGTTCAGGGCTAAAACCGAGGAACTGGCCAGAATTGAATCAGAAGCCGCCGAGGATATCGCACTGGCCAAATTAGAGCTGAATGAAAAAACCGAATCTTACGCCGCTGCTATAAAGCAGGCAGAGGAAAAACTCAAAACGCAAACCGAGATGATTGCCAAAAGCCAGGCAAAGGCCGAATCCGAATCGGCGGCCCGGCTCGAAGCTCAAAACAGTGCCAGGCAAGAGGCAAAGGAAAGGGCTAAAGTTGAAGAGCGGCTCAGTGCTCAAACCGTGGAATTAGCCAGAATCAAGTCCGAAGCTGCCGCGGTCATTGCAACGGTCGAGAAAGATGCCGAAGAAAAGGTAGAATCTTATGCCGCAGCTATAAGGCAAGCGGATGAAAAGCTAAAGGTTCAAGCCGATCAGATGGCCAAGACCGAAGTAAAAGCTCAGGCCCAGGCTCAGGCAATAAATGAAATAGAGAAAAAGCTCAAGGCAGAAACACAAGCGCTGGCGAAAGCTCAGCAGGAAGTTCAGGCCCAGGCACAGCAGCGGGCTAAAGCGGAATCTAAGGCCGAATCCGAGGTGGCGGCCCGGCTCGAAGCACAAAATAATGCAACGGCCGAAGCGAAGGCAAGGGCGAAGATCGAAGAGCGTCTCAGGGCCGAAGCCGAGCAGCGGGCCGGAATCAAGACCGAAGCCGCAGAGACAATCGCGGCGGTCAGGGCAGAGACCGAAGAAAAGGCTAAATCATACGACGCAGCTATAAAACAAGCCGAACAAGAGCTAAAGGCTCAAGCCGAAGCGAGGGCAAAAGCCGAGGCGAATGTCCAGGCCCAGGCACAGGAAAGGGCTGCCGTAGAAGAGAAACTAAAGGCTGAAACCGAAGCCCGGCTGAAGGCTCAGCAGGAAGCCCAGGCCCAGGCTCAGGAGAGAAAAAAGGCCGAGGAAAAAGTCGCTGCCGAGGCAAATTCGAGGCAAGAGTTGCAAAAGAAGGCCGAATATTTCAGCAAGGCAGTGGCAAAAGCGGAAAAGCGGCTTGAGCAACAGGCACAAGAAGTCGCAAAAGCCAAGGCCGGAATCGAGGCCGAAGCGAAATACCGAGACCAGGCGGAACAGAGAGCGAGAGAAGAGGCCGAGGCAAGGGCGAAGATTCAGGAGCAACTCAGGGCGGCGGTCGAGGAACTAACCAGGATCGAGGCCGAAGCAGAAAAGATGGTCTCTGCGGCCCAGGCAGATGCCGAATCTAAAACAAAATCATATGCCGCATCTATAAAAGAAACTGAAAATAAGCTGAAGGTTGAAGCCGAAGAGAGACTCAAAGCCCAGGCAAAGGTCGAATCAGAAACAGCGGCCCGGCTCGAAGCTCAAAAATTAGCTACGGAAGAAGCGAAGGAAAGGGCAAAGATCGAAGAGCGTCTCAAGGCCGAAGCAGGGCAGCGAGCCAGAATCAAAGCCGAAGCAGAAGAAGCTATCGCCGCGGCCAAAGCAGAAGCCCGAACAAAGGCAGATTCTTTCGCCGCAGCTTTAAGGCAAGCGGAGCAAAAGCTGAAGGTTCATGCCCAGGAGATGGCCAAAGCAGAAGCAGAAGCTCAAGCCCATGCTCAGGCAAGGGCGGCAGTGGAAGAAAAACTGAAGGCGGGAACTCAAGCCATGTCCGCAGCTAAAAAGCAAATCGAAACTCAAATGAAGGAAAGGGCCAAGGCTGAGGCAAAGATCGATTCATACGCCGCAACTGTAAAGCAGGCAGAGGAACAACTTAAAGCTGAATCGCAAGCCCGGTCGAAAGCCCAACAGGAGGTTCAGGTCCATGCCCAGGAAAGGGCCAAATCAGAAGCTAGGGTCGAGTCCGAAACTGCGGCCCGGATTGAGGCTCAAAAGAAAGCTATGGAAGAGGCGAAGGCAAGTGCGAAAATCGAAGAGTGGTTCAAGGCTGAATCAGAGCAGCGAGCCAGAATCAAAGCTGAATCAGCCGAGGCTATTGCTGCTGCTCGGAAAGAGACCAAAGAGAAGGCTGAATTATACGCCGCGGCTCTTAAAAAATTAGAACAACAGCTCAAATCGCAAGCTGAAGCAATAACAAAAGCTGAAGCACAAGCGCAAGCCCGGGCTCAGGAAAATGCCGCATTGGAAGAAAAGCTGAAGGCTGAAATTCAGGCCCTGTCCAGGACCCGGCAGGATGCTCAGACCGAAGCGCAAGCAAGGGCAAAAGCCGAAGCTAAGGCCGAAGCAGAAACAGCGGCAAGGATCGAAGCACAAAAAATAGCTACGCAGGAAGCGAAGGCAAGAGCGAGGATTGAAGAAAGGCTTAAGGCCGAAACCGAGGAGCGGGACAGAATTAAAACCGAATCTGCAAAAACCATTGCAGCAATCCGAACAGAGGCCGAATCGTATGCCGCAGCAATACGAGAAGCGGAAAAAAAGCTGGAAGTTCAAGCCGGGGAAAGAGCGAAAGCCCAGCAAGAAGCTCAAGCCCAGGCTCTGTCGCAGGCGGCAACAGACGAAAAACTAAAGGCCGAAATGGAAGCCAGATCAATAGCTCAGAAGGAAGCTACCGCTCAAGCACAGGAAAAGGCCAGGGCCGAAGCAAAAGCTCAGGCCCAGGCCCAGGCAAACGCCGCGTTAGAAGAAAAGTTAAAGGCTGAAACGCAGGCCCGCTCGAAGGCCCAGCAGCTGGCTCAGACCGAAGCGCAAGCAAGGGCCATTCTCGAAGCAAAGGCTGAATCGGAAACTGCGGCCCGGCTTGAAGCGCAAAAGAGAGCTACGGAAGAGGCTAAAGCAAGGGCGAAAGTTGAAGAGAGGCTCAGGGCCGAAGTCGAGGAAAAAGCCAGAATCAAAGCCGAAGCGGCGGAAGCTGTCGCGGCGGCCAAAGCTGAGGCGGACAAAAAAGCTGAATTGCATGCAAAGGCTATAAAAGAATCAGAGGAAAAGCTCAAGGCTCAGGAACAAGCAAGAGCAAAAGCCGAGGCCAAAGCCGCAGCCGAAGCGGCCGCCCAGCTTGAGGCCCAAAAGAAAGCCGCCCAGGAAGCTAAGGCCAGGGCACAAGCTGAAGAGAAGCTCAGAATCGAAGCCATAAATATTGCCGCGGCAAAAGAAAAAGCAAGTAAAGCTCGACCTGTCCCGGAAAAAACCGGCGAGTGCGAATGTTGCGGCAGAAAAAACATTAAAGAAAGCGATCTGGTCAAAATTGATTCCGGCCAAATGTTCTGCCAGGATTGCCTGAAAGAATTGAGAGGCTGACTCCGGCTCCCAATCGGTATACGCAACAACCATCGGCAAATCACTGCCGGAGGAGCTGGTCGATCGTGTCCATAAATTCACCCAGCGCAAAGGGTTTCCGCAGAAAGTGAAGTTTGTTTTTCTTCATATACGCTTCTCGCTCCGGGGTGATATCAGCCGAATAAAAAAGGAAGTGTTTTTTCAAGTTGGGATCACACTCGACAGCTTGCCGGTAAAACTCGAATCCATCCATACCCGGCATTTGAATATCTGAGACAATGCCGTTATAAAAATGCTCCCTCACCTTTTCCAAACCGTCACCCCCTCCGGCAACCGCCTCCACGGCTCCCCTGCGACTAAGCAGTGAAAACACCAACTCGCGCAACGGCTCGTGATCGTCAACTACCAAAAATCTTTCCTCCCAAACAACGGGAAGCGTCCCGACATCTATGGAGGGCTTAAGATCTTGCGGAAGGACATTTATGTAGTCCTGGATGCGGGACAAATGAGATTGAACCTCAGCAGTCATACTTTCAGCTTCCCGGTTCATCTCTCCGAATTTTCCAACAATGTAAAGAAAAACAGGATTAAGTTCCGATGACTCCGCCCGGGCCATATATTCGACCACTCGCCTCTTTGAGATATTTTTGCCGGCCAGATGATCCTCAAACTTTTTCAGTGGAGTTTCAACACGATCCCTTGTTTTCCGATCAAGTGCAATATCCAGTATACACCGTTTTTCTTTTTCACGCAGGTATGCAGAAACCATCGACATGAATTCTGCGTGGGACTGCTCATCTTCCGCCAACCGGGCGAGGAACTTCGAGAAGTTTTTGTCATGGGCAAAAGTCTTAGCCGCAGAAGTGTAAAGCCTGCCAACAAATTGCTCGATATACTCGAGCCAGCTAACCACGTCACCGATATCCGCAATCGCCGAAGTAACCATTCGCTCATCTCCAACTAAACTGGAATCTCTCGCGTATATAAACCGGCAATGCTGCGAAACCTTAAGATTTATTTAATTTACCAAATCCATTTTAAAATCGCAACAGCTTTAGATTTATTTTACTATTTTTTCCCTCATAACTGTTAAAAACGGTTGTCGCTTAATTAGTTCCTGTTGCGGAAAAAAAGACGACAATGTCACCCCTGCGTAGTACGTTTTTAGCCAGGGGAAAGCCATCCCCATTCCGATAAACGACAATCGGGATGAGGCTGCCACCCAATAGAATTGATGGAAAATGGGTGGCAGCCTCAAGCTTGGACCACCGCAAGGCGGGGTTCAAACTTGGGGATGGTCGCGAATGCCGGAAACCGGCTAATCACGTACTCCGCGGGAATGACAATAGCAGCCAATCGGCTCAAATTAACTGCAATTGATATAATAACCTACACATCAATAAGCAACGACTTTTGTTGAGCCAAAGGGCATTGGGAGTGTTTCGGAGAGAAGGAGCACTAAAAAGGAGTACATTAACGAGATATTATTTGTCATTCTTGACGATCACAACTTCGCACTTAGGTATTGCCGCCAGGAACTTCCTGCCATAGGACTTGTTGACTATTCTGCTGTCCAGGACGGCTACAATACCGCTGTCGGTTTTGCTTCGAATCAGCCGCCCGAAGCCCTGCTTGAACTTGATAATGGCGGACGGCAACTGGTAATCGTTAAAAGGATTTCCTCCCAGCTCTCTTATCTGTTCGAGCCGGCCTGCGAGCAGCGGCTTCTCCGGGGCCGCGAACGGCAGCCTCACTATAATCACGCTGGAAAGAGCCTGCCCCGGCACATCCACCCCCTGCCAGAAGCTGTCGGTCCCGAACAAAACATTGGACCCCTTCGCCTTAAACTGTCTTAGCAGCGTGGTTCTGTCAACGCTCGCTCCCTGCTGCAGTTGTGTGAAATGATTTTCAGCCAACCATTGGGAAAGCCTGCCGGCGATATCTTTGAGCATTACATAACTGGTAAAGAGCACAAATACTCCTCCAGTAGTTTTCGCTAAATATTTTTTTATCACCTCGGCAGCGTTCTCTATGAAAGAGGATTGATTCGGATTCGGCAGCTCCTTCTCGATATACACTTTGACCTGCTTCCGGTAATCGAAGGGGGAGCCGAGCTTTACGGCGTTAAAATCATCCAGGCCTATTCGCCCGGCGAAGAAATCAAAACCGCTTTTCTCATCAGTGGCCCCCGTGCACAAAGTTGCGCTCGTCAGCACGACTGATTCATATTTGTCAAAAAGACAACGTTTTATTTCAGGCCCGACATTAAGCGGCGCACTTTTCAGGCGAATGGTGGAAGTTCTGCCCGAACCGATTTCAAGCCAGTAGATTTGGCCTGCATTTACCTGCGATAGGAAATTTTCCAAATCATGGATTAACGCTTTGCACAATTCGACAAACCGCATGATCTCAAATTTTTCATCTTCGTCTTCTTTTTCCTTCGCGAGTCCGGCCAATTCCTTGCTTAAATCCTTCAAATGTCCGGAAAGAGTATCATCGACGAAATTCTTGTGGCATCTGCCTTTAGTCTCATCCCTGGTCCGCTCATACCATAACTGGACTTCCTTAAAGAAGCGTGCAGATTCTTTTCCAATCTTATAGACAAGATCGACCGCTGTTTTGGCATCCGTATGAGTCAAAAGCCCCCTGTGCGTCCGCGGATTGTAAAGGTTATCAAGAACGAATTTGACCCTCCTGTTACTGATGTCTATTCCGAAATGATCTTCCGCCACATGTTCGGTGTTGTGTGCTTCATCGATAATCAGGAACTTATAAGCCGGCAGAATAGATGCTCCCTGCTCCTTAAGCACAAGGTCACTGAACAGCAGGGCATGGTTTGCCACAATAATATCGGCATTCTCCAGGCGCCGCCGGGCGGCCCAGTAAAAGCAATCACGAAAATGCGGACACTTGCGCCCGCGGCAATTGCCGTGCTCACTTTTGACCCTGTCCCATGTCCGGCTCTTCGGTAAAAACGGTAGGTCGCTGAGCGAGCCGTCCTTAGTCTGTTGAGCCCATTCCTGAACTTTATCAAGCTCCGAATCCGCATCGTCGATCAAACTTCTTTCACGCTGCAGCGCAAATTTCAACCGCCTTTTGCAAAGGTAATTACTCCTGCCTTTTGCCAGAACCGCAGAAAACTTCTGCGGCATGCAACTATCCAGGAAGGGGATATCTTTATTTATCAACTGTTCCTGCAGCGTTATGGTAAAGGTGCTGATCAGCACCCTGCCCATACCATTGGCAGCCAAATCCACGGCAGGAATTAGATAAGCGAAACTTTTACCGACACCGGTGCCGGCCTCGACAGCCAGGTGGCGCCCTTTCAGAAATGCCTGCTGCACCGCACGGGCCATTTCTATTTGCTCGGGGCGCACTTCGAAATTAACGAGAGACCGAGAGACATCCCCATCAGGGGCAAGAACCTTTTGAATATCCAGGCCTGTATAAGTCTTGTTCATAGTAAAAATGCAGCAAAGAACCGTAGGGTGGAGCTCTGCCCCACCGTTAGTTTTTACATGTCAAAAATTAGATCGGTGGGCCAAGGCCCACCCTACGAAATTTAGATCGCGCCGTCTTCAATATCCTTCATGTATTTCTGATACAAGTTCAGGATCTCCCGGTTCGCGGAGATGTTTTTTACGACAAGGCGTAAACGTGCCTTTGCCGTCTGTCCGGCTTTAATATCACGGCCGAAGAGCGAAAAATATGTCGAATAGTGACCCTCTCCCTCGTAAGGTGTTGCTATTGCGAAACAATCATCCTGCGGGGCCATCAGGACTGCCGTCGGAGCCGTATCCGAGCCCCGGCGCAGAGCAATCGGCTTTGCCATCAGCGGCATGATTTTCCAATCCACCGGATTCGGCTGTTTTTGCCAGCGGCCGTCACGAATGATTGGCACGACATCATAATCTCGGGGAAACATCTGCCAGTTACCAAAGGATTTCTTCGCTGTCATAAAAGTCCGTTTGCCTACGATCTTAGGAACGGGGGTGACTAAAACTTTAGGCAATGGGAAGGCCTTATGAAAATACGAGGCAAGAAAGACTTCGAATTTGCTCAAATCCTTGCTGGGCTTAACAATCGTCTCAACGTCGAGCGTCGAGTCATCACGGAAGCTGTAGATGGCGACCATCTCAAAGGGCCGGTCATCTGCTTCGGCCCACGTGACCTGAACGGCTCCATCAGGCAAAAGTTTTGAAGTGCCGGGCCAGCTCCAAGCCGCCGTTCCGTATCTTTTGTTGGTCGTGAATACCCGATAGTA
>CAZTDF010000028.1:12486-19751 GCA_964612465.1 uncultured Pirellulales bacterium | reverse complement strand
TCGGGAGGGCAGCTATAATCGCCGCCGCGAGCTACGTGGACTTGCCCGCTCTCCGGTCCCTTCGGATTGATCGCGGGAGTCTTCGCCGCGGCTTGCTTGTAAGCGTCGGGACTGTAGAAATCACACACCCATTCGCGAACGTTGCCCAGCATATCATAAAGACCCCATGCGTTGGGTTTCTTCTTGCCTATCGCGGAGGTCTCACTATCGGCGGTCGCTTCGTACCATGCGATTTCTTTAAGCTTCTCGGGATCGCTTTCGACACCGAAAGCGTTTGTAGTACCGGCCCGGCAGGCGTACTCCCATTCGGCCTCCGTCGGCAGACGGTACTTCTTGCCCGTATTTTTGGAAAGCCACCGGCAGAAAGTCACGGCATTGTGCCAGGTCATTCCCATCGCCGGGTGCTGGTTCTCATAGCCCATTGTCATATCACCATAAACCGGTGTCGGACCGGTGATGGCGTCGACTTTCTCGGTTTGCTTTTCCGATTCCTGTGTCGAAATGAAGTCTCTTTTGGCGCTGACCGTTTCCTGATAGTAGGCCATAAAAAGCTCGATTGTGGTCTCGGTTGTGCAGAGGTAAAAGTTATCGACGCGGACTTCGTGCTGTGGTCCTTCGTCGTCTTTTCGACCGGCTTCGTTTGCGGGACTGCCCATCCGGAAATTCCCGGCCGGGATCAGAACCATGTCGAAAGATATTTTTTCGCCGGCCTTGGTTGTGACGGTCTCGGTAAATTTCTTCGCAGATCCATCTTGTGCTGCCATCGGACTCGCAGCCATCATGACACCCAGACAAATCGCCACAGCGGCGATGGGCATAAAGGTACGACTTTTAAGCATATTCTATCTCCTCATAAAAACATGTCCCAAACAGGACGAAAAAGTATATTTCGAATCAAACCATCTTTGTATAGCCCGGCTTCGGTACCGGATAGCTTCCGTCGGCGCCGACGCGAGTCGGCGGTTCCATGCCGTCGTGACAATCTTCCGGCCTGGGCGGATAGTAGAAATCGGACGCATTGACCTGCTCCCATGTCACCTCTTTGCCGGTGCAGCATGAGATTTGTCCCATTACGCCGACCATCGTGCTGCGGACCATGTAGTCGCCGTTATTGACGGGCTTGCCGGAGCGGATCGCTCCGAACAGGACATTGTGCTCGGTTTGATAAGGGTCGCATCGGCCTTCCCATCGCCAGTTTGTCTCGCCCCATATCCGGCTCTGCAAAACGGACGCCCTGCCCTTGCTGCCGTGAATGATGCTGGAGGTGCTGTTGTGACAATTATTGGTAGTCCGGCAGAACGCATAGATGGGCACGCCGTTATCATATTCGTAAATAACCGAATGGTGGTCGAAAACGTCGCCGTAGATCGGATCGGTCATCGAAGAGCGGCCGGCCAGACCGTGACATTTCGCCGGGGCCTTGTTGTGCATCACCCAGGTGGAACGGTCCAGGTTGTGCACCAGCGATTGGGGGACATCGTCGCCGGAGAGCCAGCGGAAATGGTATTGCGTGCTGCACTGCCATTCGAGCTCTGTGAGTCCCTCCTTGCGCGGGATAACGACGTACGGCGCGCGGAGGAAGTTTTCCTCGATGGCGACCACGTCACCGATTACCCCGTCGTGGATACGCTGGATCGTCTCGGCGTACCCGGTATGGTAGCGGCTCTGCAGTCCTGAGACCAGGCACAAACCTTTCTCTTTCGCTAAATCAGCCGCCTTGCGAAGGAGCTTGAGTCCGGCCGGATCGATGCCGTGTGGTTTCTCCACGAATACGTGCTTTCCCGCCTTGATTGCCGTCATTGCATGGAGTGGGTGGAACTTGGCTGCGTTGGCAATCAGCACGACGTCCGCCGATTCGATCACGTGCTTGTAGCCGTCGAAGCCGGCGAAGCAATGGTCGTCGTCCACCTGCACCTGGTCGCCCTTCTGCTCGGTCAGGAGCCGTCGTTTGTCTTTGACGCGGTCTACAAAAATATCGCACATTGCCACCAGCCGGGCGCCGGAGTCCGCGGTGAGCGCCTGGGCGGCGGCCCCTGTGCAGCGTCCTCCGCAGCCGACCATGCCCACGCGGATGATATTGCTGCCGGCGGCGTAGAGACTATGATTTATTCCCAGCGCCGCCGAGGCTGCCACTGTCGAAGCTTTAAGGAAGTCGCGACGCGTTGTCCTTGGGACTCCTAACGGAGTGCCGGCGCCTTTGCCTGATTCACTTGAACTTGCCATACTACCTCCTTTTAATGTTTCTGTTCAGATTGTTTCTGTGTCGAGGGCGTCCCGCCCTCGAATCGCGGGCAAGCCTGTCCCGAGCGCAACCGAGGGGATGCCCGCGACACACAAGATAATTCTTAGTATTCGCGGTCCTTGAGGATACCCGGCTGTGGAACGGGATACTTGCCATCGGAATTCAAACGCAGAGGTGCGGGAGAATCATTGGTCAGCTTATCGAGGCCGGGAGCGAACTCATGCTTGCAGTTGATCGCCTTCTCGAAGGTGATGACCTGTCCCGTGTGAGCGGCCATCCGGCCCATAGTGTTGACCAGGCTGACCTCGGCGCCACGTTTGACCTCGTTGTATGGCTTGTCGTTACGAATAGCGTCGATCAGGTCGTCCCATTCGAGCTGGTACGGATTCGTCTCGGGTTGCGGGAATCGCCATATCAGGTTTTCCCGAGACATGTTGTGGCCTTTGTAGGTCCGGACCTTGCCCGGGTAATGGCTGTTCGTCGAAATTACGGCCGAACCTTTCGTACCGAGAGCATAGCTGGAGAACGCACCTTTACAGCCGCTCATGGCCCGTCCGTAGTAAAAGAGTTTCGTGCCGTCGGGATAGGTGTATTCGATCGAGTAGTTATCGAAGTTCTGATCCAGAGAATTACCGCGTGTGTGTCTGCCGCCGGATGCCTGTGCCTCGACCGGCCATGCGCCCCTCATCCATGAACATTCGTCGATCTGGTGGATATAATAGTCGCTGTACATGCCGCCGCTGGCCCACAGAAAAGCGTGGAATCGCTGGATCTGGTACAGCACCTCGCTGATCCCGTCAGGTTTTGGCCCGGCGGTGGATGCTCGCCCGGCCATCCGGTAAGCATGCATAGCGATGATATTGCCGATCTCGCCGTCGTCGATACGCTGTTTCAACTCCTGCCGGCCCCTACA
This sequence comes from uncultured Pirellulales bacterium, assembly GCA_964612465.1. Classification (GTDB taxonomy): domain Bacteria; phylum Planctomycetota; class Phycisphaerae; order Sedimentisphaerales; family Anaerobacaceae; genus JAFGPJ01. The sequence goes on along the minus strand of CAZTDF010000028.1, from coordinate 16,596 downwards.
ATGGCGAATCATAAGGCCAACACCCACTTTGAGGTTCTTGCTGACGGATTCTTCGGCCAGTTTCAGCATCTTGCGAGTGGTCGGGCCGTCAACCGTGACCGGCTTTTCCATGAATACATTGAGGCCTTTGGCAATCGCGTAGGTGAAATGCACCCAGCGGAATGCCGGAGGGGTCGCAAGAATCACCACGTCGCCTTTGTCGAGGCAGTCCATTGCTTTTTTATAGCCGTCGAAGCCGAGGAATTGACGCTCCTTCGGCACGTCTAATTGTTGCTCATGCCCTTTTTGAAGATTCTGGTAGCTGCGATTAAGGCGCCTCTGGAAGACGTCGGACATAGCAACGAGTTTGATCGGGCCGTTCTTGACGGACAGGGCATTCGATGCTGCACCTGTACCCCGGCCGCCGCAGCCGACCAGTGCCACCTTAATCATGCCGCTTGACGCTGCATAGATGCGCGGAGCCAACCCGGCCGCCAGGGCCGAAGTGGCCGCTATCCGGCCGGCATCTTTAAGGAATTCACGACGTGTTGTGCCCGGATCTTTGCCGGATTCATTTGGATTTGACATATTGTCTCCTTTTCGATGTTTCGTTGTCAGATTATATCCTGTTTTGTAAGAGCGAAGTCTTCCATGAAATCGGCTGTAATATGCTTATAAATGCCGTCCGACCGAATCTTGCGCGAATATTTCCGTGCAGTTTAACCATAATACCCGCTTGCCGCTGCCGGTTCAAGTTGTTTTTCGATGACTTTGAAGCCTGCAAAATGGACCGTCCGCTCAAAAAAAAACGCAGTTCCCGGCGGAACCGGAAACTGCGATCAATCGTTTATTGTTATACTTTGCTATACTTGTTTAAGCGAAGTCTCTGTACTCGCGATCTTTGACGATACCGGGCTCGGGGATCGGATATCTGCCTTCGGAATTAGGTCGCAGAGGTGCAGCAGAATTCATCGTCAACTTATCTATGCCGGGCGCCATTTCGTGGTCGCTGTTGAGGATTTGTTCGTAGGTGATTTCCTGGCCGGTGTGAGCGGCCATACGGCCAAGGCTCGTTACGAGACTGCCCTTGACACCTCGCTCGGTTTCGTTGTAAGGCTTGTCGTTGCGGATGGCGTCCACCAGGTCGTTCCATTCGTTTTGATATGGATTCCGCTCGTCCCGGCTGACTCTGGATTCCCAGATCATGCTCGAGCGCGTCGGATCCTGGCCCTTGTGAATACTGGAAGGCATTCCACAATCGCCGCTCTTCGAGACTACGGCCAGGCCCTTGCTGCCGTGGGCAAAGCTGTTGTAAATGTCCTTGCAACCCGTCATACAGCGTCCATCCATGAAGAATTTGGTGCCGTCGGCGTATGTAAATTCAGTCGAATAAGTATCGAAGTTCTGGTCCACATAAGCGACACCTTCGGGGCTGTGCTTATAATGGCGACCGCCCAGGGAATGGGCCTTGACAGGCCAGGCGTTTTTCATCCAGCACTGGTGATCGATGATGTGGATATTGAAGTCGCTGTAGCAGCCGCCGCTGGCCCATATGAAGCTGTGGAAGCGCTGGATTTGATACATCAGGTCGCTGATGCCGGGGGGCTTGGGCAGCGAGGCAAAGAATCCGATCGGTCCGGCCATCCGGTAGCCGCGCTGCAGAATAACATCACCGATTTCGCCGTCATGTATGCGCTTGGCCAGTTCCTGGAGCGCCCGGCTGTGACGGGACATCAATCCCACTCCGACTTTGAGGTTCTTCGCCGACGCCTCTTCGCCGAGCTTGAACATTCTCCGGCTGGTCGGGCCGTCCACGGTGACGGGTTTTTCCATGAAGACATTGAGGCCTTTCTTGATGGCGTATGTGAAATGCACCCAGCGGAATCCCGGAGGCGTTGCGAAAATCGCGATATCTCCCGGGCTCAGACAATCCATCGCATTCTTGTAAGCGTCGAAGCCGATAAACTTACGGCCTTCCGGCACATCCACTTTCTCGCCGTGCATTTTCTTTAAATTCGCGTAACTGCTTTTAAGGCGGTTTTCGAAGACGTCGGCCATGGCGACGACTTTGATCGGGCCCTGCCTGACGGACAGGGCGTTGTCCGCTGCGCCGGTGCCCCGGCCGCCGCAACCGATTAAGGCTACCTTGATAGTGTTGTTCTGACCGGCGTACATTCGCGGCGCTATCCCCGCGGCTATGGCCGAGGCCGCGGCGATTCGGCCGGTTCCCTTCAAAAATTCGCGACGCGACGTGTTTTTGTTTTGAATTTCATTCATCGTGGGTCTTCTCCTAATGACTGGTCTCTAATGGACGGTTATTGAATAAAGACTATGTTTGTTCCGGGTGTTACTTTTTCGGCCCCGGCACAAAATTCGTTCAAACTTCATAATACAATTATCCTCACGATCCCGCATTTTACAAGCTTTTTTTCAACATGGAATTAATTTACGCCGGATAGGTCAGAATCGTATTCGAGCGATACGCAAAAGTCTATTCGATGCTGTCTTCGGTCTGATCGGCCTGCTCGTAGATTTGTGCGATATCATAGAGCATGTTTTCGAGCCTGGAAAAATATTCCTCTTCGGAGAATTTATCTTTCGAATCCCGCAGCTTGATGACCTCAAGCTCCAGCCGGTCGCGTTTGATACGCAGTTCGGGCGGCATCTTATTCTCGGCTTCGCTATGGACAAGATGGAACTGATGGGCCCGGTAGCCGTCAAGAGCTGCGCCATCTTCTGCCTTCTGTACCGGCCGGACGCCGCGAAACCAGTCGGCCCGCGTACCAAGTCCGTCGCCGTTGTCGTCGATCAGGGCATACTCGGTGACCAGCCGGCCGGCGGCTAAGTAGAATTCATCGACGCGATTAGAAGCGGTCAAAAATGCTTCGAGCAGCGAGGTCTGGCCGTCTTTGTCAAGGTCGGCTTTCGGCTCGGCGATTGCGCCGGCTAAATATTCGCCGAACCGCGTGTAATTTTGTTCGTAGCCGCTCTTGGTCGCCGTGATTATGACGCGCTGCGGCCCCGACAACATGTTGAGGAAAGGTGCGCTGGATGATGCCGTGTTGATTACGACAAGAGGCCTGATAACCGGCTTGAGCCATTCGGCCAGGTCGTCCGCCGCCAGGTCGGGGCCTCGCAGGTTGAATTTGGCCGTCCTGCCGTCGAATGTCCCGTGCCCAATCAGGACAAGCCACAAAGCGGCGGCGGTTTCCTGAGATTCGCCCGCCAACATTTGCTGCAATGCTGTAAGATCGTCCGGATTCTGAACTTCGCCCAAACCTATCGCAGCGAATTTCGCGCCACCTTTCGAACAGCCCTGCTCCCAGAGACGGGCCCATTTGACAAATTGCGCTCCGTACTCCGGTGAACCGGCAGCCCCGACGACGACGATAACAGTGGGCCTCTCAGCGCTCGGGTCACCAGGCTCAGGTGCCAGGCAAGCACCGACGTTAAAAACCAGCACGCCAACGACCGGCGCCCACAAAAATCGAAAATCGAAAATTGAAAATCGAAAATCGCTCACGGCATTCCCTTCCAGCGGCGCAGCGCCCACTCGCCGACAAAGCATATCAGAACGAAGAGAAAAACCGCCGGCAGGATTCCCCGCAAATCCCACAGGGGCCTGATCCATGTGTCCATGACCGGAGCGTTCAGGCTGGGCAGGCTGCGAGCGAAGCTGTCCAAAGCATCAAGCTCGACAACCCGGCCTCCGGTAAGACCGGCGATTTTTTCCAGCAGCGGACGGTTCGTTCTGATCGACTGAAACTCACGGGCTTCAAGATCTACGGTCCATCCGTTCTCGGCATCGCCAAGCTCCAGGCCGTCGGCATCGGCTACAACCGCCCGGGCAAAATAGCTGCCGTCACGCCGGGGGACATAGACGGCCTCGAATAATCCCGTTTCACTTAACGCCGGCTCGGCGGCAAGTTTCACAGTCTGGCCATTGGGATCACGGGCTTCAATGGTAATCGAAACATCGTCCATCGGCTCGAAATCCTTGTCGCGGACACGAACCTGAAACACGACCGGCTGGTTTACCTGCTCTCGCTTATGTGCCGCCTGGAATGAAATTCGGTTCGGCACGTCCGCGACCAGCCAGCGCAGCGTCTGTCTCCAGAACTTGTTCATATC
>CAZTDF010000028.1:0-12386 GCA_964612465.1 uncultured Pirellulales bacterium | reverse complement strand
AAATAAATTTTAGTACCGATGCCTGTTTCGGTCCGGGGCAGCCTGTCTAAGTAGACCGGCAGCATTTGCCCTATGGGCGTGCGGTTAAATTCACCTTCCCGAAACGATTCGGCCCCGCCGAGCATTAGGAATCCGCCGCCTCGCTCGGCGACAAAACGCCGAATCAGCTCCATCTGGTCATTTGTGAAAAATCCCGCCTCGACATCGTCCAGGATTATCGCGTGATAGCCGAACAGATCTTCGGCCTTTTTCGGAAATCCGTCGCGAAGTTCTGCCTCGTCACGTATGCCAAGTCGCACGAGGACCGGCTGATCGTACTGCTCGGCCTGCTCGGCGTCCATGTTATCGAATCCGCGATACAGCGGGTTGTTCACTTCGCCGGTGCGTCCCAGCCACTCGTATTTCGGTTCGCGTCTGGCGACACGAAGCAGTCCCACGAGCTGCACTTGCTCGTCCTGGCTAATCGCCCGCCGGAGGAACTTGTATTCCCAGTTCGGCCTGCCGGTGACATAGAGAATCCGGTAAGGCCCCTTGCCACGGTCCACAACCAGCGTATGCCTGTTGTTGGCAAGTGTCGCTTCAGATGGCTCTGTGTCGCGGGCATCCTGCCCGCGATCCGAGGGCGAGACGCCCTCGACACGATAGAACAATATGCCGCTCCTGTCCGGACGAACATTAAAACGAAACGTATGTTTTTCGTCGCTCTTTGAGATTTTGCGTGTCTCCTGCTCGACAACTTTGCCGGAGCTGGCGATAAGATTCAGCGTAACGGTCTTGCCGGCATATCCGGATGCCTCAACGTCGGCCTGGATTGTCACCGGGGCATCTTCGAAAGACGTCTGGCTGACAGAGACATTCGTCAGGGAGATATCCTTCTGCGGCCGGTCCGCCCCGACGACAACAGGGTAGACCGGCGGCGAACCGGCCAGGTCATAGAATTGCTCGCCCAGATCCGTCGCGTTGCCGTCGGTCATCAAAAGCACGCCGGCCAGCGGCCTGCCGCGATAGCGCTGGGCGACGGTTTGCAGGGTTCCGCCGATTGCCGAGGCTTTGCCGTCGAAGAGCAGTTCTGAAAAATCCGTTGTTCGACGAAGCTGCGAATCGAATACGTATTGGCGAACCTGAAAATTGTCGGCCAGCGCGCCAAGCCATGTGGACTTGTCGGCCTGAAATACGGATTGAAGAATCTCGCCGCGGCTCCGGGTCATGCCCTGGTCATGGATGTTCATCCCGCTGCTATTGTCGGCAATTACCAGAAACAGATTGGCGCCGGATTTGACTTGTCTGCCGCTCCATAACGGCTCGGCCAGGCACAGTAACAGCACCAGCACGCCCAGAAGCCTCAGGCAAAATGCAATCCTGTGAGCCGCGCTAATCTCCGGCGAACGCCGGTACGACCAGAGAAGTAATACAACGGCAGCGGCTAATACCGGCACGCCCAGCCATACCCACGGGCTGACGGGGACAATGATCGACCCGGGAAACATCATTCATCGCCTCCCAGGTTTTCATAATATCTTTTCACAAGCTCGGCAAAACGCCCGGGCACCGGATCGCGATCGATGGGAACAATCGCCTCGTCCGGCTTGAGCTTCGCCAATTCCTCACCGATGCGATTTCGCAATTCCGTCAGCGGCTTGGTGATTTGCTGCTCGACAAGGTTCCATTGCGGCTCTTTGCCGTGACGGGTAAACTCCGCCCGTATTGCCCGCGCGCGGTCCCGAACCCGCGCGACATCATTACGAAGGTCCGGCTCGCTGAGTATCTCTTCCACGTCGCGCAGGCGGTCGGACCACTGCCTGAAGTCCCGACCTGTGAGCGGGCCGTTAGGATCGAACTGGTCCCACCGCCCGCGTTGATTACCGCCTGGGCCGGTCGGGTTGGCTTGAGCGCCGCCGGTTCTATTGCCGGGCCGCATCGTGTCGCGGGCATCCTGCCCGCGATCCGAGGGCGGGACGCCCTCGGCACGGGGCTGATTTTCCTGCGAATCGGCCGGGCCGTTAGGGTCGCCTTGCTGCCCGCGACCGGCTGCGGATTGTGCATCGGCAAGCTGCCTGCTCGACGGCCTGTTCGGGTCACTATCCTGGCGAGTTCCACCGCCGGCACGAACGGCCTCTTCGTCCACCTGTCTTATCAGCTCGTCGAGCTGCTGCTGCGCCAGACGCAGGGATTCGCTCTCGTCGCCGAGCACACTACCGGCTGCATCTTCGACGCCCTTTTTAAGCTCTTCGATTCCCTTTGAGGCACGCTGTTCCATCTCCTGTGCCTGCGGCAGGAAGTTCCGCCTGAGCAGCTCGCTGGTGACCTCAAGAGCCCTGTCAACATTATCGCTGTTTGTCTTGCGCAGCGTATCGTAGAGCTTTCGTGAAAGCAGCGGCTCCGAAGTCTCCGCCTGCTCGCTCACATCTTTGACCTGTTCGAGCAGCCCTTCGACACTTTGTTTCTGCTGGTTCGTCTGATCCGCCAGCTCACGGTTCACGCCGGAATCTGTCAGAGTCTTCTGGTCGGACTCTATCTGCTGTTTTATCTCTTCGGCAATTTCTTTCTGACGCCGGTCGAGCTGCTGGGCCTGCTGACGCATATTGCGCATCTGCTCGGTAAACTGACCCGAAGTGCTGCGCCGGAATTCATCCCGCATCTGCTCGAGCTGCCGCTGCGCACGCGTGGCAGAAGTGACGGCCCTCGATACCATTCCCTGCTCCAGCTCCTCTGCCGACTGACGGATTCTCGACCGGCTCTGATCGAGCTGTTGACTTGCATCGGCCATACGCCGGCGGTTCTCCGCGCTGTCCATTCGCTGCTGCAGCTCGTCGATGTCCCGCAGCGCTTCGAGCTGCTCTTCCCTGAGACGCTTAAGCTCCCGCCGAATTTCCTGCTTTTGCTGCTCCGTCTCGGCCTTGCGAAGCGCCGCCTGGACCTCCTTGAGCTTGTTGCTCATCTCATCCTGCCGGCGTGCCAGATCGCGAAGCCGGTTAAGGACCTGAAGGTCCTCACGCTGGGCAGTCTGCTCCTGGGATTGGGCAAGGCGCTGCGTCTCGTATCGATTCTCCCTTTGTGTAAGCTCCATCTGCTGCAATTGCTGCTCGGAGCGTGCCGAACGTGCGCTGCTGCTTCGGCTGGAACTCCGGCTTTGTCCAACCTGATGCTCGCGCTGCCTCAATTTGAGCAGCTCCTGATAGGCTGACTGCTCGGCTGCCAGTGCCGGCGTCAGTTCCGTCGCCGATTCGGATTCGGCAGCCTCGCCCAGGTGCTCCAGCGAAGTTTCCATGTGCCGTGCGGCTGCCTGCAGCGTTTTGGTCGCGGCGGGATCTTCGGCCTGTGCCGAAGCCGACCGGGCCTGCTCCAGCACGTCGGCCTGAGACTGGTGGACGACACCAAGGTCTTCCCTGCTGTCATCGAGGCCCGACTGATCGGCCTGGCGTTTTATATTCCAGGTTGCGCTGATTATCTGCTTCTGTAATTGTGCGAGCTGTTCGCCTTGCTGCCGGCCCTGCTGCTGGCTTTGCTGGTTCTGGTTCTGCTGGTTCTGAGAAGACTGGCTTTCGCGGAATATCTCCTCGAAGGGGCGTATTTCCGCGAAGTACATATCGCCGGAGGTTCTGCGGATATTGCCGTCCGGTCCCACATCGTCGGCCCAGAAGTAGTACGTCAGCAACTGATCCGGCTGAGCGTCCAATTCCTCCAGCGCCAGCAGGTGCTGAATCTGCTGTTTGTCACTCGCAACCGGTGACGGGCCAAGGGCCACATCCCTGCCTTCGTTGCCGGCAAGAGCGTAACTGAGCCCATAGCCTGTCACGCCATAGTCGTCCGAGACTTTTGCTTCCAGAGACAATTCTTCTAAAGGCGATGCCAGCACATCCCGGTTGGGAAAAGCTACTCTTAACTCGGGCGGCAGGTTCTTGTGGACATCGATAACGAAACGCTGCGGCACCTCGTTCGTAAGCCCCTGGGCATCGGCCAGGTGCAGCTCGTAACGCTCATTTTTTGTAGTCGTGATTGAAGTCGTATAAACGTTCGGATGCTCACTATCGACGGTCAGCTCCGGACCGGGTCGTGTCGCGGGCATCCTGCCCGCGATTCGAGGGCGGGACGCCCTCGACACAAGCTGTGCCTTTGCCACCGCCTTGTTGAGAACGAATGTAAGAATGACCTGCGATCCTTCCACTGTACTGATCTGACGCGTGTCTTTAATAACCTTTTCGGGCAGTTTCGTATATGGAGGAAAGATAATCTTCGCATCGGCCCTTCTCAGAACCGGGCGTTCGTAGATGTTTATTTTGTAATCGCGCGAGCGTTTATCCGCGTACTCGATATAGTAGAGCAGGTTGCTGTTGACTTCCTGAATGATGCCGCCAAACACGGGATCGTCAAGGTTCCTGGTCAGCGGAATCTGCTTGAATTCCCCGCCGGATTCGCCGAACAGCAGAGTGGCCTTAGGCGGCACGCGCCTGCCGAACCGCGCCAGGATAACCACCGGAGATCCGGCTTCCACGCTGGTGTCTCCCGGGCTGACCGTGAGGTCATAGCCTCTGCTCTGCTGCATGTTTCGGTTCGTTATTCGCAGGAATGGAACAGCCGGCAATAGTTGTAAGAGTGTTGTGATAATTAATATTAACGCAATCGCTCCGCCAAGCTCCGCCGATACAAGCTTCTTCTTTGAGATGCTCTGCAGCCAGTCGTGTTTCGTCGCGTGCCGTACTGCTTCACCAATGACCCGATCCTGCAGATAACCGAATTGACCGTCGGGTTGTTCGGGCTCCTGCTCTATGGCAGCGAGCAGCAGCGCCTGCATATCGGGATTTTGCCGTTCGATATGTTGCGCTACAGCCTTGTAGTCCGGCTGCATACGGCGAGATCTGTACAGGGCATACAACGTTGCCAGTACAGCAGAAATGCACAGAGCCCAGTTTGCGACAGGCGAGTTCAATCCCCAGTACCGGTTCGCACTTATCAAACCGATACCAACGAGAGCCGCAACAATCCAGCATGCCGACAAAAAGTAAGCCAGATGCAAACGCCGCCGGCGATTAACAATCGGCCGGAGTCTCTTACGTAGAGCTTCTTCAATCATTTCTGTTCTCCCAACAGATTAGCAGGCGAGCGAGTCAACCACCCCGCCAGGGCGATTTCAATGAACGAGACAACAAGCAATCCAATAAATATCCACCGCCAGAATTTTTGTTCGGATTCCAGTTCGGCAAAGCTTCTAAGACGGCTTGCCCGTGTGCTTCGAGAACCGATAGACAACTCGGCATGTTCGGCAACAAAATCCGAAGACTGAGCGAGAGTTATACCAAGTCCTTCGAGATCTTCGATCGGCATAACGGCCGTCCGGCACTCCTTCGCGGGCAAGTTCAACGCAAAAACGTGATTCCCGGCGGAAGACTCAATTGTATAAATTCCGGGCAGGTCCGTCTGTGTAAAGCTTTCTTCGCCGGCATTGAGAGGAATCAACGAGTCGTCTGGTTTTCGAATTTCCATATTTGCCGATCCGGGCCCGCTCCAAGGTGATATTGGTACATAGTCACCTACAAAATATTGTGATTGGCGGTTTGCAGAAATCCCACCGTATTCGAGGATTGAGTAAAGCAGCGGCACGAATTTAGACGAAAGCGCCAACTGGCTGTCCGATGGATTCCAACCCGAAGCCAGCACCAGCAGCGATCCTTTAGCTACATGCAGTTCGAACAATGCCGGATCGTTGCTGTCGAACCAGGCCAGAACCTCGGCGCCCGGTAAATCTTCGATGTTGATTTGACGATGTTTCCAGAAGTGAATCCCGGTGAAATCTCCGAAGCGAGGCTCGGAGAACGGCGCCAGGAGCGGATGTTTGAATTCGATCCGGTTGAGCATGGCATACGTGCTGACGTCGGCCTCCTGCGATTCGATGCTTTCAATCCCTGCAAGAGCTGCTATCGTTTTGACTGTATCCGGGGACTTCATTACCAGCAGGACGGTCCGGCCGGATTCGATGTATCTGCGAACCGAATCGATATGTCCCGGCAAGATCGTATCGGCGGCGATGATCAGGTGCGCGGCCGCAACATCTGGGCCCGTGAGGTTTTCCGCCGAACGGGAAATGACGGCCGGATCGATAGAGCCTGTGGCCCTGAAAGCCCGCTGGACGTAATACAGCATGCCTTCGGAGTCACCGACGCTGTCAGAAGCCATGAAAAGGATGTTGACCTTATGTATTAAACGCGGCGCCATATAAAGGGTGTTGTCAAAATCGTGGTCATCACCAGTCAGGATCAGCTTTCCCGGCGCTGAGTTATCCGTTCGTTGCGGAGCATGCACGACAACGCTATGGCCCGCCGGCACGTACACTTCTGTCGCGCGATCCGACGATCCAGCCGGATCCTCGCCAGCCCAGCTCAGACCGAAGCGCTCCACGGCCGCATCGGGCGAGTTGGTAATACGGATGCTCGGGAGTTCATCGCCTGCTGTGCGTGTCGGATGATCCCGGCCTGCGATCAATTGTAACGCCGCATTGGTCGAACCTGCGGCGGCAATCGGCTTTAATTCTAATTCCAGAGTCTCGGGCCATTCGTAAGCCTGCAAAGCCTCAAGGCTGCTGCCCTTCTGAAGATCGCTGATAAGCACTATCCGGTGCGTTCTGAATTTTTGCTGCTCGTCGTTGATTTCATCGTCCTCGATGGCCTCTGCCGCGGAGACCAGGGCCTGGCCGAGATTGGTCGAGGCCCAGCCCGGCGACAATTCCGAGAGTTGCTCGGCTGCTACCGCCGTTCGGCGAGCCGAGTCCATCGCGTCCCACTGTTCGAATCCTATCAGTGTTTCCGTGCCCTGATCGAATTTCATCACGCAGAGACGGTCGGCCCCGCTCACGTCTCTCAGCGCCGACTGTGCTTCGCCGATCGCCCGGGTCCACATGCCGGTTCGCCGCATCGATGCGCTGGTGTCAATCAGAAGGACAATCCGCCTGGCGATAGGAACCTGGGCGTCCCCGGCTTCCCGCGGGAAGAAGGGGCGAGAAAACGCAAACGCAAGCAGGCACAATATTATGCACCGTAAAATCAAGAGCGGCAGGTTTTCCAGGTGGCTGCGATTCTTGAATCGCGGCACCGCGGTGCGCAAAAACATCAATGAGCTGAATGTCACCCGTTTGCGAGTCTGCCGGCGAATCATGTGCAGAATAATCGGCAGACCCACCGCGGCGATTCCCGCCAGAAATAAAGGATAAAGAAAACTCATATCGTCCTCCTGCCCTTCGGACGAGACCTGTGCCTGATTCTTTTACGATGGCGCATCCGGTCCTGGAGAAAATCCAGCAGGGCCAGATCGAAGGGCCGGTCCGTCGGGAACAGATGATAGTCGATCCCGAGGTTCTGGCATATAGACTCCGTCCTGGCCAGATGTTTTTCCAGCTTCCGCTTGTAAGCAATCTGGGCGTCTGACGGATCGACGTACATATTGCGCCCGCTCTCTATGTCCTGAAAAAGTGCCGGCGAGTCGAAGTCGAAATTCAACTCGGCCGGATCCAGTACATGAAAGACCACAACGTCATGGCCGCCCGTGCATAGATAGCCCAGTTCCGGTTCGAGCCGGTCTATCGACGTCAGCAGGTCGGAAATCAGGATGATAAGACCTTTCTTAGTCAGCATTTCGCCAATGTGCTGCAGAGGCGGCCCAAGTTTGGTGGAACTGCCCTGCGGAGGAGCCTGAAGTGCGACCATTAAACGACGCAGATAACCCGACCGGTTGCGGGGAAACATATACTGCCTGATCTGATCGTCGAATGTTGCCAGGCCGACGGCGTCACCCTGTGTGTAGAGAAAATAGGCCAGCGTCGCGGCCAGCGTGCCGGCATATTGCGACTTTGTGTAGCCGCCGGAACCGTAGCCCATCGACCGGCTGTGATCGATCAGCATATGGCACCGCAGGTTCGTCTCGTCTTCGAACTTCTTTATATAAAACCGGTCGCTGCGGGCATAAAGCCGCCAGTCAATATAGCGTGGATCGTCACCGAGAGTATATTGACGGTATTCCGTAAACTCGACCGAGAAGCCGTGATATGGGCTTCGGTGAATCCCTTTCCAGAATCCCTCGACGATTACTTTGGCGCGCAGTTCCATCGACTTGATCCTCATCAGCGAGACCGGATCGATCAAACTCGTGTCGAGGGCGTCCCGCCCTCGAATCGCGGGCTGGAAGCCCGCGACACTATCAGCTCCGCCGTTTGAAAACGACGAGCCGGACTTTGATGCTTTGTCTGTCATTATTTATGGCTTTCCTTAACCGATTTCAGCAGGCGTTCGACAAGGTTTTCGATAACCACGCCTTCTGCCTCGGCGCGGTAATTGATCAATACGCGATGGCGAAGCACCGGAAGTGCCAGCGCCCGTATATCCTCGAAGCTCACGTGTGACCTGCCGTAGAGCAGCGACCGGGCCTTGGCGCCGAGTACCATATATTGCGAGGCTCGCAACCCGGCTCCCCATGTTACCCACTCGTTGATAAAGTCGAGCGAATTGTCGGGGCCAGGGCGCGATGCGGTAGCTATCCTCACGGCGTAACGCACCACGTCCTCGGCAATCGGAACCTTAAGGACGACATCGTGAAATCGCAGCAGGTCTTCGCCAGTAAATACCTGCTCGATTGGTTCCGGCTCCGTCGCCGTCGTCTGGCGAACGACCGCGACCTCGTCATCTTCCGACAAGTAGTCGATCCAGACGTTGAACATAAACCGGTCGAGCTGAGCTTCCGGCAGCGGATATGTGCCTTCCATCTCAATCGGGTTCTGTGTCGCAAAGACGAAAAACGGCTCGCCGAGCGAGTGACATACCCCGGCCGCGGTGACATGGTGTTCCTGCATCGCTTCGAGCAGGGCCGCCTGTGTTTTGGGAGGCGTGCGGTTAATCTCGTCGGCAAGAATCATGTCCGCAAAGATGGGGCCCCTGACGAACACCATTTTTCGCTGTCCGTCGGTCTGCTGGAGAATTTCCGTGCCCGTAATGTCCGCCGGCATGAGGTCCGGCGTAAACTGAATACGCTGAAACTCCAGATGGAACAGTTGCGCCAGCGACTTGACCAGCAGCGTTTTTGCCAGGCCCGGCGCGCCTGTAATCAGGCAGTGCCCGCCGGAAAGTATGGCAATCAGAAGATGGTCGATCACATCCTGCTGGCCGATGATAACCTTTGAAAGCTCGGCACCTATCTTCTGCCGGGCACTGCTGATCTGCTGGACTGCCAATCGTTCGAATTCGTATGCTTTAGTAGCCAAAATAATTTCCCTCTTTCGTTGTAATACTGGGTGGCAGCCTCAAGCGTAGCTTGGGGATGGCTTGTCATACTTACCATCCCCAAAGCCTTCGACTTTGAGGCTGCCACCTTTTAATGTGTCATAGCGTAAAACACGATATTAATTCCCAGCGGATATGCCTTTTTCTCCGAGAACTCATGGAAATACCACTCGTTCTCACCTTCGCGTTCCCATCCGTCACCGAGGTCGGTATTGTGGCAGATAAACGCCATCATCCGGCCGTTGTTATCATAGATGGCCTTATAATGAACCTGTTTCGCATCTTCTCGTTCCCAGGTAATGCCGTAAGGTCGGCCGCGCAGGGCATCGCTGATGTTGGGGATCTGCGGCCTTTCTTTGAGTTCATACGGGACCTGGAATATTTTGTGGCTAAGTCCAATCTCGACCGGCTCGCGGTCGGGAAATACCCGTTTGATCTCATAGTAGAAATTGTCCCACTCAGCTTGCCCCCAGAAATCATCTACCATCAAAAATCCGCCGTTCAGCAGGTAGCGACGGAGGCACTCGACCTCCTCTTCACTGAAGACGAGACGCCCGGGTTCGAGCATGTATATGAAGGGATAGTTGACCAGTTCCGGGTCCGTTAGTTCGAGTACGATTCCTTCGGGATCGACTTCCATCGAAGTAAGTTGGTGCAGGCGAAAAGAAAAGTTCAAATCGCTGTCGGGATAATCCGTTGCCCAGCTTCCGCCGCCGAAGCCGCGACCTCGACCCCGGCCGCGACCGTACCCGTATCCATAATCGCCTCCGCCGTATCCGGTCGAGTATCGGATTCTCACAAATGTGAAGATGTCATGAGAGAACTCCCGGTTGGGCGTCCAGTTGGGCACGCTCCTGCGATTGGAATATCCGCGATTGGAATATCTCCTCGCGAACACTGCGCCAGCTCCCACAAACGCCGCCATCAACAGGATTATTACGAGGCGTCTTGATTTTGTCATCGTGCATCCCCCTGAACTGCGGGCTCGCGTGTTTCATCAATGATCTTCAGCAATAAACGATGCGCCTGACGGAAACGCGGAGCCTCTGCCAGCGCCAGAAGCACGTGCCTTTTCGCGCCGGCGGGATCTTTTGCTAAAAGCAATCGACCGAGTCGATAATTGACGTCGGCAGGATCGGCAGGATCCAGCAAGAGCAGACGCCGGTACGATTCGACCGCCTGCTCATCCCGGCCGAGCTCTTCGCCGGCCCGGCCCAGTTGCCAGTGCAGTTGCGCCAGCATAGGATAAACCGCTATGGATTTCTCGCCATACCTTGCCACGCTCTGCCAGTCTTCCTCGGCCATCGCAATTTCTATCAAGCGCCCGTAAGCATAGGACGCATCGGAGGAAATCATCGCCAGCTTGCCAAGCACATCTCGCTCCTGCTCTGTCTCGCCAAGCTGCCGGTGCGCTTCTGCCAGCAGCCGATAGCCGTTATCGTCGCCGGAATATTGTGGATACAACGCAATGAGTTTTTCCAGCGGTTCCTTCGCCTCGGTCCACTTGCGATTAGCCAACAGGGCTTTGGCATACATAGTCAGGGCCCAAAAATTGTTCGGATGCTCTTGGACCCATTCGAGCAGCATCACGTAATCGGCGGGATTGAGCTGCCCTTCTTCCGGCTGCTCGAAGTCAACTTCCGGGGCTAAATCCTCGGCACGCTTTCGGGCGAATGTTTCGAACTGCTTCTCGATATCCTTTATCGGCGCGGCGTGCTTTGATATCGCTGCGTTTATCTCTTCACCTTTCGCCAAATCGGCGAGAATCGCCTTGATCGACCCAAGACCATAGCGTTCGACGAGAAACTCGATCACAAGCGACGATTCGTAATATGCGAACTGCAGGTGATTCGGGGTGGGCGGACTCAAAAACGCCGCGCTAAGCTCACCGATTGGCGTAAGTTTACCGCCGAGAACCATCCCGCGATATTCCGGGTTCATCTGCTGGCCCCACGTCGGGTCACGCTGCGATTCCTCATAGACCGACATTCCTTCGCTAAACCAGCGGGGCATTTTGTTGTGCGTCAGGTTCAATGTCACGACGTGGCAGAATTCGTGCCACAGCAAAGCTTTCCAACTGGTGGGCCTCTGGGGATTGGGACTGTTGGCCGTGATTACGTTGCCGAAGCAAACGCCGAGGAAACCGTCGCCCCCCGGCATCCCGAACGTTCGGACCGCAAAATCCTTCTGTTCGGGAAAGAGTTCCACAACGACCGGCTTGTCAAGTTGCGCCCCGTATTTTTCGCACAAGCTTGTCTTGGCCTCACGCAGAAGGTCGACCACAATATCGCCATAGATATCCGCCTCGCGTTTATCCATGCGGACGACAAATCCATCGGCACGGAGCGTTGTGAACTTAGATATGTGGTCTTGCAGGTTGCTCAGATTATAGGCCTCGATATTATACGCATCGCCTGTGTGCACCTCGTCGGCCAGCGTCCAGCCTTCCTTTTCGTCGCCAAGGCGAAGCAGGTCCTGGGCTAATTGAATTTTCGCCGGCAGATATTTCGGATCGAACTTCAATGCCCGGCGTTGAAAAGCCGCCCCTTCGGCAAAGCGATATTTCTGGGACAATTTCCTGCCGATAAGATAATCCACCCGCGGATTCGTCGGCCAGAATTTCAGCGCCTTTTCGCGATGCTTTCTGCTGGCTTCGGAGTCGTTGGCCTGATGAGCCAGCACGGCCCGGTACGCCCAGATATCCGGGTGCCAGGGATTGACGGCAATCGCCTTCTCGAGCAGCTCGCCCGCCCCGGCATAATCTTCACAATCGATCTTGTGCTCGGCCAGCAGCAGCAATGAGGGCACGTGATTGGAATTAATATAAAGAGCGGCGTCCAGCGATTGGATCATCTGATTTCGGTCGCTTTGATAAAACGCTCTTGCCAGTCCGAAGTGCGCATCCGGGTCTTTCCCGAACCGCTTCAGGGCACTGCGATATTGATCTGCGGCCAGCTCGTAATCCTGCTTGGCCAGCGCCAAATCACCTGCAGCCAGATATGCATCGAGGCAATTCGGGTCATTCTTAATCGCGCGGGTAAACAGCTCGTCCAGAACGATTCGCGGCTCCACAGTGGGATACCCCACGTGGTGTTCCACTTCACCAAGCAACAGCAGCGAGTTGCC
>CAZTDF010000027.1:10164-32599 GCA_964612465.1 uncultured Pirellulales bacterium | reverse complement strand
AGTTATCGCCGAATTGCCGGCTGGAGCTACAATGGAGAATTCCAGCGGGAGCCCAGATGACGTACTGGGCGGTCCTCGTCTGGTCTTCCTGACCGGTAGTCGCGAGCCTGATGGCGTGACAGGTGGACAGGCGGCGGCCCTATATGATTTGTATCCGGATGGCGAACAGATGTTCCTCAATGCGGTCGAGTATTACATCCCGGCCAAGATGTGGGACATCACCGCTCCAGGCGATATCGTCAAGGGTGTTCCTGACCAGCCCGAGACGGATTGGAACGATATCGGCTGGCCTCCTGCTGAGAATCCCAGCCTGTGCATCGATGACAACGTCAACACGAAGTACCTGCACTTTGCGGGTGATATCCAACCCACTGGTGTCCAGATTACACCGTTAGACGGACCGAGTATTGTTACCGGAATAACGTTAACGACAGCAAATGATGCACCGGAACGTGACCCGATTACCTTCGAGCTGTATGGCTCGAATGTGAGTATCGATGGTCCATATGAGTTGATTGCTGCAGGCGATGTGGTTGATTTCGCAGGTGAAGAAGCGTGGCCGCGTTACACAAAGAACGCAACGCCGATTATGTTTGACAATGATAAGTCATACGCCCACTATCAACTGATGTTCCCGACCGTTAGAGATCCCGTTGCTCAGAATAGCATGCAGATCGCCGAAGTGGAGTTGCTTGGTGTGCTTACGATACTACCCCGCACTCTGACAATATCTTCCACAGGCGGAGGGTCCGTAATCACTCCGGGCGAGGGGGCATTTACATACGAAGATGGAACCGAGGTTGAAGTGAAAGCCGTAGCGGATGAGAATTGTTATTTCCTGAAATGGACAGGTTCGGCTGTGGACGCCGGTAAAGTAGATCCGGACAGTGCAAGTATAACCATACTTATGGATGGGGATTATAGCTTGAAGGCCCACTTTGCTGCCAACCTGGCGGTTTCCTCCACAAACGGCGGCTCGGTAACCACACCCGGTGAGGGAACATTTTCATATGAACACGGCTCAGATGTACCAGTAGAGGCCACAGCGGATGAGTATTATTATTTCCTGAAATGGACAGGTTCGGCTGTGGACGCCGGTAAAGTAGCAAATCCGGTCAGTGCAAGTACAACCGTACTCGTAGATGGCGAATACGACCTGAAGGCCAACTTTGCTGCTGTGAACTTCAAATTGACGGTTTCCTCCACCGACGGCGGCTCGGTAATAAAGCCCGGCGAAGGAGACATCGTCATTGGCGGCAATTACCTTATTCCTTTGGAGGCCGAAGCAGATCAAAATTACAAGTTTGTGAATTGGACTGGATCGGCAGTGGACACCGGCATGGTTGTGGATCCGGATAGTCCCATTACGAGAATATTTGTGCTTGGGAACTATAACGTGAAGGCTCACTTTGCCATAGACACCCATATTCTGACAATCTCCTCGACTGAAGGCGGCTCAGTAACCACGCCGGGCGAGGGAGCGTTCGAATACGATCATGGTGCTGAGGTCAGTGTCGTAGCTACCCCCGACGAGCATTATCATTTCGTAGGCTGGACAGGATCGGCCGTAGATGCCGGCAAGGTAGCGGATCCAGGCAGTGCAAGTACTACCGTGACTGCCGACGGAGATTATACGCTGATCGCTAACTTCGAAATAGATAAGCATACCTTGACGATTTCTTCGAACAACTGCGGTTCGGTAACCGCACCGGGTGAGGGTGTGTTCGAATATGATTACGGTACTGTTGTCGATCTTGTTGCAACAGCCGACACCAACTATCGTTTCAAATTCTGGACAGGGCCTGTAGCTGATGAGCTTTCGGCATGCACAACTGTTACGATTACTGAAGATATAACCGTCGAAGCAGTCTTTGTGAAGTCGATACCTTGCCCACCTAATGATCCATGATCCACCCATAGCTGAATAATGTTATGAGATTCATAGGGCTGTAAGCAGATGCTTGCAGCCCTTTTTTGTATTTCAAAGGTTCCTGGGGGCTTTGTATTACGAGAACCGCGATGAAACCGGTGGCTAAATAATGAGTCGGGGGTAGGAAAAATCCGGTTTTTGGAAAAAACATCCTATATTCTCTTGCTTTGATGACTATTATTTGGTATATTGGCGATTGAGTCGGAATTCTTATTCCCGGCGGGTGCCGGTTAGCGAGATTTATCGCCTAAACGGAAGAGGGAAAACTAAATTGGAGGTTGTACCATGAATTCTTTCATTCGCAGATATGCACTAATTGTAACTTCTATTGTCTTGTTGCCGTTCCTGTATTCGTCAGTTATGGCCGGGCCGGTCGGTTCGCAGCAGGCACAAAAGGCCGCCGAGACATTACTTAAGGCGAGAAATGCCCGGGCACCGAAGGGATTCGAGCCATTATCAGTAAGAAGCCAGGTTGGGCCGACAGGCTTACGAGAGGTCCGCGGCGAAGATGGGACGGTTCTTGCATACATTACCGAGCTTCAGCCCCGCGGATTTATCGCGACTTCCGCCGATACGGATATTACCCCGATTATCGCTTATTCCTTCAGAACCACTTTCCCGGCAGACAATGACATTAAAAATCCGCTGTGCCGTATGTTGAAAGCAGACATGAAGCTAAGAGCCGAAGCGCTGGCCGAATATGAACAAATCAATACGGCGGAAAACAACAAGCTGTGGAATCTTTATGCCGGCAACGATGCGCCAGATGACGCGAACGAGACATTTCAGCAGTGGCCCGAAGAAAACACGACTTCCACCGGCGGGTGGCTGGAGACGGTGTGGGACCAGAGCGAACCTTACAACGACTTTTGCCCGCTCGATCCGGTCGATGCCAACAGGTCCTATGTCGGCTGCGTCGCGACGGCCATGGTCCAGGTCGTCAATTACCATAAGCAATGTAACGTTCATTTCGACGAAGATGATTCATATATAACACCCGCCGGTATCAATTTCGACGAGGACAGCAGCTTGTACTATTTTCCCACTTTCGAAGAGCTGAACGAGTATATTGCCGCCGTTCAATCCAAATACGACGCCAATATAGATATAAACGATACAGATAAAGCCGCACTTAGCTTTGCCTGCGGCGTTGCCATCCAGATGGATTATTCCAGCGAAGGCTCGGGTGCTTCATCCTATGATTTGCGGCAAGCGCTGGTTGATAAATTCGGTTACTATTCAGCCGACATGACCGGCGGTCTGTCACGCGAAGCCTATGAAATACTACAGGAGAACATGATCAATCGGCTGCCTGCTTTGCTGAGCATCAGCCCGACGGACGGTTGGGGCGGGCACGTCATTGTTTGTGACGGCTATAATACAAACGGCGAGTATCACCTGAATTTCGGCTGGGGTCCGGAGCGTCCGGAGGAAATGACCACGGTATGGTATAACCTTCCAGGCAGCCTTATGTCCGATTTGAGCATTGTTACCGAAGCCATAACGAACGTTCATCCTGTTGGGCCGGACATCGAAGTTGAGCCGACGTCTCTGAGCTTTTACGCCGTTCCGGGGCAGGAATCCGAATCCGAGACACTGTATATCGAGAACAACCTCGGAGGCGCATGGATCAATTCGATATCCAGCACGGAAGGTTTCGTATTTGCAGACTGGGGCGGTACGTATTCGGACCACATAGAATCCTTCCAGCTACAGGCTCCGGGATCCCGCACTGCGATATACGTGAAGTTCCTGCCGGACGAGGCGGCGGGTTATTTTGGAACGCTCATGATTGACTACAGCGACGGGAACACGAAGTACGTTATCTTAAAAGGATACTCCTATACGGGCGGGACGGAAATCCCTGCCGGCGAAGTATCCGGAACCTGGACACAAGATGAATCACCTTATTACGTGTCTGGCGACATAGCCGTATCGCAGGACGACAAGCTTGTTATCGAACCGGGAGTCCAGGTCTTTTTCATGGGACCATACGGAATGACTATCGGCGAATATGCGTTCTTAACGGCCGAAGGAAACGAGAACAGCCCGATAGAATTTACTGCATGGAATAAAAATGTGGGCTGGACCGGGTTGCGACTTATAGACTCGGGGAGCGATGATATCCTGAGTCATTGTTCCATTAGTTTCTCGAAGAAAAACGCCGGCTTCATAACAGAGTATGATCCTGAGGCCGACCCGAACAGTTGCGGAGGTGCGGTGTACTGCTATTACTCGGACCCGACCATTACGAATTGTAAAATCACCAATAACACCGGAGACAAAGGCGGAGCAATCTACTGCGATGAAAGCTACCCGATAATCAGCAATACCTTGATAGCGAACAATGCTTCGCTGGGTGGAGATCCTCAGTGCGGCGGGATATGCATAGGAGAATGGGGCAAACCTGAACTACTCAACTGCACGATAGTAAACAATTCGCCCGGCGGCATTTTCACGCAATCATGGGAAGGTATAGACGTGACAAACACGATCATATGGGGCAACGAGAGGTACCAGATACAAACGGTAGAGTCAATAGCCACGGTATCGTTTTGCGACATCCAGGACGGCTATGACGGCCAGGGCAATATGGACGCCGATCCCTGCTTTTTTGATCCGAGCATGCTCGGGACTCAGTACGACGGATCGGCAGCCAATTGGATGCTGCAAAGTTGCTCGCCGTGCATAAACTCCGGAGAAGAAATAAGCTTTGCTGAAACCGACCTGGCGGGCAATGCGAGGATTTACAGCGACATTATCGATATCGGCGCTTACGAGAATCAGTCGGATCTGCCCCTGATTACAATCGCTCCCTCTGTCACGGGCGATGCGGGCTTCGTACTTCTTGATGCAGTCTCGAGCATCTCCTTCGATATTGTCAACACCGGCATGATGGACTTCAGTATTGAAAGCCTGAGTATTCCGGATGTGAACAGCGTCTTTTCGATTGTCACCCCGATTGACGAGAATCTGCTGGCACCGGGCGACTCGGTAACGGTGGAGATTGGATTCAATCCCGTAGAGGAGAAGATATATACCGATACTCTCGAGATTCATTCGAGCTGCAGCAATGCCCCGGTAAAATCTGTTGCTCTACGGGGCGTCGGTGTCACGGGAACTATCATTTCCGAAGGCGAGGTCAGCGGCACCTGGACGAAGGCCGGGAGTCCCTATACGGTCACGGGAGATATCGAAGTTGCCAAATGGCGAAAATTGAGCATCGAGCCGGGAGCGGTTGTCAAATTCGCCGGTTATTTCAAATTTACAGTCGGCTACAGGGCGACTTTAGGCGCGGTTGGTACGGAAGACAAAAACGTAGTCTTTACAGCAACAGATACCGATGAGGGATGGTTCGGCCTGCGTTTCGTCAGTAGCGGCATCGACGACACCCTGGAATATTGCACGATAGAATACTCAAAGAAACCACGCACGCGAGGTGGTGGTGGTTATCAGAGCATTATGGGCGGAGCAATTCTCTGCTGCAGCTCATATGAGACCCAAGCGGAATACCTCGTTTCTTCCAGCCCAACGATCGACCACTGTTTGATCGCTAACAATCATGCGGAATACGGCGGCGCGATAATGTTAACGGACGGTTCGGAAGCGGTGATTACCAATAACCGCATCGTGGACAATTCGTCCGACTTCTTAGGCGCCGGTATATTCATCTACTACGGTGGGGGCAAGGTCGCCAATAATATCATCGCCCATAACGATTCAGGCGTCGTCGGCGGGGGCATCATAAACTTGATGGGATATCCTTCGATCATTAATAATACAATCGTTCATAACAGGCCCAGCGGGCTGCACCTTGATGTAACGCCGTTCTATCCCTGGGAACCGGAGTACGGACTGAATGTTTCTAACAACATCATCTGGCAGAACGAAATATATCTGGAGGAGGAAGTCCCGCCTGAAGAGTATGACATTCGCTATAACGACATTCAGGGCGGCTGGGAAGGAGACGGCAATATCGACGTCGACCCGTTGTTTGCAGATTCTGAGAACAGGGATTACCATCTTGTCTCTGAAGCCGGGCACTGGGACCCGGTGAGCAACAACTGGGTATTTGACGAGATTACCAGCCCCTGTATTGACGCCGGGGATCCGGGAAGCTCCATCGGCGATGAGCCGGCTTCCCACGGTGACCGCATCAACATGGGTGCTTTCGGCGGCACGCCGGAGGCGAGTAAGTCGTTATAAATTGCGGACAGTGCCGTTAACTTGAATAAAATGATGTGCGGCTAATGAAAACTTGTCGATAGATAGCAAAGAGAAAATATGCCGCTCGAATCCATTTGAGCATTGTATTCACATCTAAATTGGTGCGGAACTACACTAAATGCCTTCCAAAACTTCCTGAGAACAACGATTCTCAGTTCTATGCTGTCGACACAAAAGCTTTGGCAAACCAAGCAATTAGCTGGACTTAACGCAGATAAACAGCACATATAAAATGTAAAAGAGGAAACGTGATTGACTATGAGCTGGTCGGTGGGTAAAATGCCGCTTTGATACGAAGAAACCAAACGCTTAAATATAAAGTCTAAATTATGGAATTGTCGCAAAGCGGCAATGACCCGGTTCCCGCGGAACGGGGAGCCCTTCTCTTGTTTTACTTTTTGCTCTGGGGTATTTTGGGCTTATAAATATAGGCAGGAAGCCGATTATGGCAGGTGAAGAAAGACGCCAGAAAACTAAACCGGCAGAATCCGTGCATAATAGGCCGGATGCTCCCGGTACGCTTGCGACGATGCGGAGTATGCCGGAATCATTGGCTGCTGAGGCCGCGGTGTTAGGCTCGATGCTGATTGATCCGGAATGTATCGGGGATGTCGTCGAGCTTCTGGAACGAGACGCCTTTTATCGCATCGAGCATCGCCACATATTCGAGGCGTTAATTACGCTTTATGAAAAAAACAAGGGTATCGGGATCGACGCTGTTCTGCTCCGCGATGAGCTTGTCAAGCGCGACAGTCTTGAAGAAGTAGGCGGCGTCGAGTATATCGCAAAGATTTTGGATTCTGTGCCTTCGTCGGCAAACGTCGCATATTATGCGAAGATCGTCAAAGACAAGATGCTGCTGCGTGAGCTTATTTCCACGACCGGCGCGATCCTTGAAAATGCATACAGCCAGACCGGCGAACCCCATGAGGCGCTTGACGATGCCGAACAGAGGATATTTGCCATTACGGATAGAAATATCAGCGGTAGTGCCATGGCGCTCAAGGATTTGGTCATTCGCTCTTTCGAGCTGATCGAGAATCGTCAGGGCAGTCACGTCACGGGATTAAGCACCGGTTATTATGAGCTTGACGATTTGACCTGCGGCCTGCAAAACGGTGAGATGATTATCGTCGCGGGTCGTCCCAGTATGGGAAAGACCAGCCTCGCATTGAATATCGCCGAGCACCTCGGCGTTATCGAAAAGACTCCGCTTGCGATATTCTCATTGGAGATGGGCAGGCAACAGCTCGCTGAAAGGTTCTTGTGCAGCATTAGCGAAATTGACAGCCAGAAGGTCAGAAGAGGTCTGCTGAGCGATGAGTATTACAAGAAGCTGGCTGATGCCTGCGCGGAACTGTCCGAAGCACCCATTTATATCGATGACACTTCGACGCTCACGCCGCTTGAGCTTCGCGCCAAGGCAAGACGGCTCAAGAGCCGACACAATATACAATGTATCATGGTGGATTATTTGCAGTTAATGAATCTCGGCTCGGGACGGATTGAATCTCGCCAGCAGGAAATTACTACGATTTCAAGATATCTCAAGGCCTTAGCCAGGGAGTTGAATATTCCGGTTATGGTTTTGAGCCAGTTGAATCGGTCTCCGGAGGGTCGAGAGGGACACAGACCGAGAATGAGCGATCTGCGGGAGAGCGGCAGTATCGAGCAGGACGCAGATGTTGTGATGCTTCTGCACCGCGAAGATTATTACCATCGTGGACAGGATGATTACGAGCAGGATAATACGGCTGAATTGATAATCGCCAAGCAGCGAAACGGACCAACGGGAACTGTTAAACTTACATTCAGGGAAAAAATTACACGATTTGAGAACGCCGCCCGTATAGGAGAACAAGTGGCACCATTTTAGACTGAGGAGAAGTAATTCGTGCATAGTCATTCTATTCACGATACGCAAAACATGAGATACAAAATACGAAACATCATTCTGATGGTTTTCATATCAACGATGCTTATGAGTTCTGCCGTCCCGGGGGCCTCTGCCGCAGGCGTTGAGCAAAATAATCAAACAAATGAAACTGCCGTGACCAATGGAGGCAGAGGCGTAATCAAATCAATCGAATTTGAGAACAATCGCAAATATAAAGACAAGACTTTGCGGAAGAAGCTGGACTTCGAGGTGGGCAACTACATCGATCCGATTCTCGCTGAATCCGGCAGAAGAATCATCACGGAATTTTACCGAAAAAAAGGTTTCCCATATACTGAAGTGACGCTGAATAGAGAGAAGCTGTCCGAAGGCAAAATCATCTATACGGTTTTCGAGGGCCTGCGGATGAAAATTAAATCCGTGAAGTTCAAGGGCAACCAGGCCATTAAGAAAAGCGACCTTAAAAATGCCATCAAAACCAAGACCAGGAGCTGGCTGCTCTGGCCGGTCTACTACACTGAGGAGAAAATCGCTGCAGATGTGGAAAAGCTGCGGAGTCTTTATTACGAAAGGGGATTTCTGAACCACCGCATCGCCGTGCAGGGCCAGAATCATATCACATTCATCATTGAGGAAGGGCCGCTGTATAAAGTCAGAAACTTCACACTCAAGGGGAATACACAATTCGATAATGAGACGCTGCTGGCAGATCTACAATTAAAAACAGGTCAAACCTATTATCAAAGTAAAGCCCAGGCACACACCAGGCGTATTCTCAAGATTTATCGCGAGGATGGGTATGTGGATGCAGAGGTCCAGCAGCATCTCCGGTTTGTTCCGGAGGTAAACTTTGTGGACATCGAGTTCAAAATCACCGAGGGCAGGCAGTTCAGAATCGGTAAGATTCAAATCACAGGTAACGAAAATGTCCATGATAAGGTCATTCGGCGCATTCTGGACGAGTATGATTTTTCTCCGGGTGAATTGTACAACGCTAATATCGCTCCCAAACAGGGCAGCGGCCAACTGGAACGATATGTCCAAATGTCGACAATGTCTGAGGAGGCGATGATCAGACCAATCCCGCCGGCCGAGGGAGCCCCGGACCAAAGAGATGCTGCGGTAGACATCAAGGAAGGCCTGACGGGTATGTGGAATCCGGGTGTCGCCGTGGGCAGCGATAGCGGTGTCATTGGCCAGTTGATTTGGCAGCAACGTAATTTCGATGTTCAGGATTGGCCCGAAAGCTTCGAAGAGTTCATCACCATGCGGGCATTCAAAGGCGCCGGCCAGAGCCTGAGAGTCGCGCTTGAGCCGGGAACCCATGTGAGCTACTATTCTGTAACATTTACGGAACCTTACTTCCAGGACAAACCGACATCACTCGATGTGGTCGGTTCAAGCTTCGAACGGTGGAGAGACAGCCACGACGAAAAAAGGAAAAAAGCATATTTCGGATTCGAGCGGCGGCTTAAAAACCGCTGGCGACCGAGTTTCGGCTTTAGAGCTGAGAACGTCGAGGTCGACGACCTCGATTTCGATGCGCCTCAGGAAATTATCGATATCGAAGGGTATAATCTGCTCTTAGGGGCAAGGCTTGGCATCGGCAGAGACATGAGGAACGATCGATATATACCAAGCGATGGTTATCGATTCGATGTCGGCTACGAACAGGTTACCGGCGACTATGACTTCGGAATATTGAAAGGCACCACCGTCGGATACAGAACGCTTTATGAGGACTTGCTCCAGCGAAGAACCGTCCTGACATTGAAGCTGCTCGCCGCCACAACCGTATCCGATGCGCCTCCTTTCGAAAAGTTTTACGCCGGCGGTACGGGTACTTACGGCATCAGGGGTTTCGAGTACAGGGGCGTAAGCACAAGAGGCCTGCAGACACATGTTCCCAACCCGGTGCGAAAAGACCCGATAGGCAGTGACTGGATATTCCTGGCCAATTCCGAGATAACCGTGCCCTTAATCGGCGAGAACATTGGTGCGTTGTTTTTCATGGACAGCGGAACGATCGATACCGGCAGGTACCGCGCCTCGATTGGGGCGGGCATAGAAATATCGATACCTCAACTGCTCGGCACACGCATACCGATGAGGTTCGAGTTCGCAACGCCGCTGATGAAAGACGAAGAAGACGAAAGACAGGTCTTCAGTTTCTATATGGGAAGACTTTATTAAAATTGATTGTCGAACTGTCAATAATAGCCTAAATCGAGAAAGGAAAATTTTATGAAGATCAAAACAGCAATTTTGGGTTGCTTGATAGGCGTGGTGGTTTTGTTATTTGTCCATGAATACAGCATGGCACAGGTGAAAACTAATGATACGAACCTGCCGATAGGCATTGTCGATGTCAGGCGTGCGTTGCGTGAATGTAAGGCAACGGAAAAATACAGGGAAAGAACGAATGCTGAAAACAGTAAAATGGATGCGGAGGAGGAGCAGCTCTCCAGAGAGATCCAGGCGCTGGCCGCCGGGCTCAGGGCCCTAAAACCGGGCACCAGCGACCATCTGGCGCAATATAAGGAGTACCTGCAAAAACAGGCAAACCTTAAGACCATGCAGGAGTTCAATCCCCAGCAGAAAGCATTAAAACATCAACAATGGACACAAGAACTCTATAAAGAGATTCTGCAGATAACCAAAGTGCTGGCCGCTGATAAGGGATTGCCCCTGGTCCTTGCGAGCGATGAACCTGAATTTCCTATTCAACGGTACGAGGAGCTTGCTATGACTCTCAGTACAAATAAAGTATTATACAGCAAAGGATGTTTGGATCTAACCGATGAAGTCATCGCCGAGCTGGATAAAGAAGAATCGAAATTCATCAATTAAATAGTGGAGCAAAGAATGTCCGTCACTGACGGGCGCGAAACTTTTTAGTCATAAGACTCAGGTTTGCCGTGTGGTTTCTATGCCGCAAATCCGTATTCATATGACGCACTTTACTGTTTGATTTAAAATGAAATTAACGATTGAACAATTAGCCAAGCGGCTCGGCGCCGAGCTAACCGGTGACGCCAATGCGATCGGCAGGCAGATTATCGCTGTGTGCCCGATTAATACAGCGGACGAAAATGAAGTTACCTTCGTCACAGATGATAAACATAAAGCCTCGCTCAGCCAGTCGCATGCAGGCGCGGTCATTGTCTCGGCACGTATCGAAGGCCTGGACAAGCCGCAATTAATCGTGAAAAATGTTAATGCCGCTCTCATAGAAACCTTGAAAATTTTCGCACCCGGACTCAAGACCGCAACTGAAGGTATTGATCCGACCGCTAAAGTCGCCGACAATGTTAAGATAGCCAAAGGCGTGTATGTCGGCGCGAATGTGGTACTTGACGAAGGTGTCGAAATCGGACAAAACAGCATCATCGGCAGCGGATGCAAAATAGGCGAGAATTCAAAGCTGGGTGAGCATTCTCGTCTCGACAGCAACGTCGTCGTTTACCACAACTGCCGCATAGGCAACAACGTCATCGTTCAGGCAAACAGCACGATCGGCTCAACCGGCTTTGGATATTCATTCATCGACGGTGCTCACAGACTGATTCCACACAACGGCGGCGTTATCATCGAAGACTTTGTCGAGATAGGAGCCAATTGCTGCGTTGACAGGGCCAAGTTCGGAAATACCGTTATCGGTGCCGGGACAAAAATCGACAATCTCGTACAAATCGCTCATAACGTGGTCATCGGCAAATGCTGTTTGATAGTGGCTCTGGCTGGTGTTTCCGGCAGTTGCAAGCTCGGTGACGGTGTCGTATTAGGCGGCCAGGTCGGCCTGGCCGACAATATAGAAATAGGTGACGGCACGATGGTTGCCGCTCAGGCCGGCGTGATTAACAACGTGCCGGCCGGTCAGAAACTGGCCTGGACACCGGCGATTAAGAGAGAAGACGCAATGCGAACAGTCGGCTTGGTTCTGCGCCTGCCAAAAATGGCGCAGCAACTCAAGCAACTAAGCAAGAGGATAGAAAAACTTGAAGCTGCAGAAGACGATAAAAAGTGAAAGCAGAATGCGAGGACGCGGCATGTTCGGGGGCAAGGAAGTGAAGCTCGTCTTCCGCCCCGCCCCTGCAGATTCCGGCATCACTTTCATTCGGACGGACGTCCCTGAGCCGGTGCGGATTAGTGCCGTAGCGTCAAATCTTGCCGAGCGCAGTCGCCGCACGTCGATCAAGAAAGGCTCGGTTAGTATAGAAACCATCGAGCATTGTCTGGCCGCAGTGAATGCACTTGAGATCGACAACATGATTATAGAAGTGAATGGCCCCGAGCTGCCGGCTCCGGACTGCAGTTGTGCAGAATATTTCAAGACCCTCAAACGCACAGGTTTAATTGAGCAAAACATAAGCCGAAAAGAATACGTAATCAGAAAACCTATCACCATTACCGCGGGTGATACGTGTATTTACGCCCTCCCTTATTCCGATGACGGATTGAGTCTAACGTACGATCTCGATTACGGCGGTCACACCGGTATCGGCAGACAAATTTTCAGTTGCCAGCTTACACCGGAGAGCTTTGAGAGGCATCTCGCACCAGCCCGGACATTTTTGCTTGAGGCGGAGGCAAAACAGTTTCAGGCCCGCGGCACGGGAACACACATCGGCCCTCGCGACCTGCTGGTCATCAACTCAGACGGACCAATTAAGAACAGTTACAGATTTCCCAATGAGTGCGTCAGGCATAAGCTTGCCGATTTAATAGGCGACCTGGCGCTTGTCGGCCGGGCATTGAAAGGGAGGATTGTCGCCTATAAGAGCGGCCACGCCCTCAATCAGCAGCTTGTCAGAAAATTGTACGAGGCGGCCCAGCAGCAGGAGCGCATCGCCAGATATGGCACCGATGCCCTTTTGGATATTCGGCAAATTGCCAAGATTCTGCCCCACAGATATCCGTTTTTGCTCGTGGACAAGGTCATCGAAATCGAAGGAGAGACACGAATCAAGGGCATAAAGAATGTCAGCTTTAACGAGCATTTCTTCCAGGGTCATTTTCCCGGCACGCCGATTATGCCCGGCGTTCTTATCGTTGAGGCAATGGCACAGGTATCCGGTCTGTTGTTCGCACAGAGACTGGAGCATACCGGCAAGCTTGCAGTGCTATTGAGTATGGATAATGTAAAATTGCGTAAATCTGTTGTCCCCGGCGACCAGCTTATTCTTATCTCCGAGACGAACAGACTGAGAAAAAGAACCGCACAGTGTCAGTGCAAAGCGATGGTAGGTGATATAGTAGTCGCCGAAGCACAGATCAAATTTATGCTCGTCGACGATGAAAAAGTATAGAAACAGTTTTAAAGAGGCAATATGACTCAGATACATCCCAGTGCGGTAATCCATAAAGATGCCCAGTTGGCCGACGACGTTATCATTGGGCCTAATTGTGTAATTCACAGCGGAGCTACGATCGGTTCCGGCACGATACTCGAAGCCAATGTGGTAATCAATAAGGATGTCAAGATCGGCCAGAAGAACCATTTTTTCCCGAATTGTGTGCTTGGGAGCCAGCCGCAGGTGCTGCGTTTAAAGTTGGATTCCGAGGTCGGTGGGCTTGTAATAGGCGACGAAAACGTAATTCGCGAACAAGTAACAATACACCGGAGTATTCATCCGGGCGATCTGACTACAATAGGGAATAATAATTTCATGATGGTCAGTACGCACATCGGACACGATTGCACAGTGGAAGATAATATTGTGATGAGCAACCTCGTGCAGATCGGTGGGCATTGCAAGATCGAAACGGGGGCATGGTTCAGCGGCTTGGCTGCTTCACATCAGTTTGTAACGATCGGCAAGTGGTGCTATGTGGCCGGATTAGCCGGGATTAACCGGGACATTCCACCGTTTCTGACAGTCAGTGGACATTATCCGCCGAGAGTTCGAGGAGTGAACAAGCGAGGTCTGAATCGAGCCGGTCTGAGCGAACAGCAACAACAGCGAATATTCGACGCGTATAAAACGTTATATCGACAGGAAGGCACGTTACTTGAAAATGCAAAAGCTTTGGCAATGGAGGACGAGCTCGATGAAAATGTTCGAGCCATGATTGATGCGATAATCAAAAGCAGCGAGCATCAATTTGGCAGGTACCTTGAGAAGTTTAGACATCGTTGATAGTTCACACTTAAACAAATAACAGTGAACAACGAGAACTGGATAATGAATAAAACTATACAAAACAGGAATTTACGAACCGCTGTTATCGGCGCAGGCAAAATGGGGGCAATACACGCAAAGGTATATAACCAATTACCTCAGCGCGAACTTGTTGCCGTGGTCGATATCGATGCCAACAAGGCTAAGCGTCTGGCCGATCAATATCACTGTCTGGCCTCGACTGATTGCGCAGAGATCCTGAACAAGGTCGATGCCGTAACAATCGCGACTCCAACGGTGACGCATCTGAAGCTGGCGAAGATATTTATCAAGAAACAGATTGCGGTACTGATCGAAAAACCGCTGGCGGCCAATGTCAGAGAAGGCAGGAAGATCGTCGCCCTTGCTAAAAAGCACGGCACTGTCGTGGCGGTGGGTCATTCCGAGCGATGTAATCCGGTGGCCCAGGCAATCAAAAGGCTCGATATCCAGCCGAAATTTATCGAGGCCAACCGTATCAGCCCATATCCGTTCCGCTCTACCGACGTCGGGGTTGTGCTGGATGTTATGATCCACGATATAGATATTATCCTGTCCCTGGCGGCAGGCAAAATTAAGAGAGTGGACGCTGTCGGTGTCAACGTCGTTGAAGACAGGGAAGACATCTGCAATGCAAGGATCGTTTTCGATAACGGCTGTATCGCGAATATTACCGCTTCGAGACTCGCTCTTAAAACCGAAAGAAAGGTCAGGGTTTTTAGTCGGAAGGCGTATCTGAGTGTGGATTATCTCAGAAAGAGCGGGATTATTATTAAAGCTGATCCAAATATTAACGTTCTCAAGTGGATAAAAGGGCACAAAGAATCCGGGGATTTTGACATGACTTCGGTAAATTGGCCGGATTTACTCCACATCGAACAGCTTGATGTCAACGATAAGGAACCCATCCGGCTGGAACAGGAGGCTTTTCTACAGGCCGTTACCGATAGAGCATGCACACCTGAGGTCAGCGCCCAGGAGGGTCTGGCCGCACTGGAATGTGCACAGAAGATTCTGGCCTCAATCAAAAAACACAAGTGGAAAGAAAAAATCGGCGATGATATGTAACGAACGGCCCATGAAAAAAACGAAACGGGGCGACGGCTAAAATGTTTAACTTTGAAAGATATGTATTATGAATAGGAAATCTTGGTTCTGTGGATTGTTGATGGTTGTTGTAATGACCTGTGGCTGCAGCGAGAAAACGAACAAGGCGGCGGCCGACAAAAAAATAGTAAACTCGGAAAGGAATATTGTGAAGTCACAAAGCAACATTGTAAAGTTGGAAACAAGCATGGGAAATATCGTCATTGAGCTTAACGAGCAGGCGGCCCCTGTCACGGTTAAGAATTTCCTCGGATATGTCGAGGCAGGATTTTATGATGGTACGATCTTTCATAGAGTAATCCCGGGCTTTATGATCCAGGGGGGCGGTTTCACAAAGCAGATGGCAGAAAAAGATACGCGAGCCCCAATCATTAATGAAGCCAAAAACGGTCTTAGCAATGAGAAAGGCACAATCGCAATGGCCCGGACCAGCGATCCCGACAGCGCAACAGCTCAGTTCTTCATTAATCACAGAGACAATGATTTCCTGAACTATATTGATGACAGCAAGGCGGGATATGCCGCGTTCGGCAAGGTCACCGAGGGAATGGACGTAGTGGATGCCATCGCATCGGTAGAAACAACAACTCGAAACGGCATGGATGATGTTCCCGTCGAACCTGTAATAATACAATCGGCAAAAGTTGTTCCTGAATAAGTTCGAGGTAAACTGAGCACTATATATCATCAGGTATTCCGTAGGGGCGGTTCGCGAACCGCCCCCATTTTTTTACCGGGCGGGCCAGTGAGAGTAACCTGGAAGGCACGCATCACTAAGTAGATAGCGAGAATTTTTCTCCTTGTATCATTCATGTTTCTTTTTTTCTGTAACGAAATCCCACTTTCGTGCCTCTTTAATATTGAACAGTCAAGTTTATACGAGATGAAATTTGAAAGGGAAAAATCATGGCAAAAATCTCAAAAAACATTTTAGTGTTGGTCGCCGCGACGCTCTGCATCATACTGCTTGCCGGCCGTTCTATCGAACCGACCGCCGAAGCACAGGCAAAACAGACCGGGAAGGCCCAGGATCCACACCAGGATGTGTGTGTCCTCGTCGAGGCATTTGTCGTTGAGGTCGATCTCTCAGGGCTTTACAAGCAGGGAGTCAGCCCCATCGGCCAAAAGCCCGATTCTGTGTCAGTGGAAAATATCCTCAAATGCCTGGACGCCAGGGATATAGCGCAGGTCACCACGGGTGTAAAAGTGGCAATTCAATCAGGTCAACACGGAGAAGCCAAAATTACAGAGACTATCTACGTAAAGCAGCAAGCACCTGTTCCGAGCGGCAGAAATGTTTCAGTTCCTGTACGTTATAGGAATTATGATATTGGAAAGACGTTCAGTACCATAGCATCTGTCCGCCCAAACGGTGAAATACTCACGAGTTTTGACTTCAACGAAAGTACATACCGGAACATTACCTCCACCGATGAAACTCCACGCAACACCATAAGCAGGGAATGGTCTGGTACGGTAAATCTCTATGCCGGCCGGCCCGCCATTGCCGGTGCAACTCAGAATGAAGAGACCGCGGTTTTTCTGATTCTCTGTGCCGACATAAAGGACAAGTAGAACTCGTTCAGGCCTTTAGCTTTAACTTGCTGACTGCCTGGTGTGCAAGCCGGGTCGGCTCCGGCAGGCGATACTTCACGGAACAGTCAAGAACTACTCTGATAGCATCTTCCAGGAGGCACTTGTGCCCTACCGAGACAAAGACCGGCTTGACATTTGTACGTGTTCTAACAACCGCCCCAATTATCTCGGATTGTGTGTTTTGCTTTCTCTTTGCATCTTTCAACAGACTGTATCCCCCCTTTTCGAGCGGGGGTTCTTCATACGTTCCGGTCAGTCTGCTTTTTGCACAACCGATTGTCGGCTGATCCAGGAACAGGCCGAGATGTGCCGCCAGGCCGAGCCGGCGGGGATGCGCGATTCCCTGTCCGTCGATCATAAACACTTCCGGCTGTGTTTGCAGTTTCTCAACCGCAGCAAGACAGACCGGAGCCTCGCGAAAAGAAAGCAGGCCCGGTATATAGGGAAAAGTGACCTTACGCGAAGCACTTACCGTTTCCACAATCTCAAATTGTGGCGGCCGCAAAACAATTACCACCGCTAAAATTCTCTCGCCGTCCCTGCTGAAAGCACAATCAATCCCGGCGATAAGTTTCGGGCCTTTCTTTAAGCACGTAAACTGCACTTTGCAGGCCAGGTCCGCCTGCACCTGCCTGGCCCGTGAATAAGACAAATTCCAGCTATGCAACTTTTTCATGGATTATCGACCATCGAGTATTGGTTTTTTACCGGACGAAAAGCATTTTACCTTTTCGATGTGTTGTGCTACAATGATCAATTTGTGTTAATGTCAACTTTGTGCAATATTGTTACTGGGGTCAGTAAAGACGTAATATGGCCGGAAAAGCAGAAAAAGCTATTAGAATTACAGGTGCCTCCGAGCACAATCTCAAAAATATCAGTCTGAGCATTCCTCGTGATAAAATGGTGGTTATTACCGGCATCAGCGGCTCGGGAAAAAGCTCGCTCGCTTTCGATACGATTTATGCCGAAGGGCGCAGGAAATATGTCGAGTCGCTGAGCGCCTACGCCCGGCAGTTTCTCGAACAGATGCAGAAACCGGCGGTTTCGGATATTTCGGGTCTGCCACCGACGATTGCCATCGAGCAGCGAAGCGCCAGCCACAATCCTCGCTCGACCGTAGCTACCACTACTGAGATTTATGACTACTTCAGAGTGCTTTTTGCCCGTGTCGGCACGCCCCACTGCTGGGTTTGCGGCAAAGAAATCACAAGCCAGCACTCTTCGCAAATCGTCGAGTCCATTCTTTCGGAGCCGGAGGGTACGAAAATCCAGATATGTGCCCCGCTGGTTCGCGGCAAAAAAGGCGAGCACAAGGATATCTTCGCCCATATACAGACAGAAGGTTTCGTTCGTGTCCGTGTGGATGGCACGATTTACGATTTACGTAACGTGCCGGCCCTGAATAAAAACAAAAAGCACGATATCGCTGCGGTTGTCGACCGGTTAATCCTCAAGGACGCGATTCGCATCCGGCTGGCAGATTCGGTAGAGACTGCGCTGAAACTGGCTGACGGCGTGATTCTCGTATTGACGCAGGAAGCCAAAGCGGACAAAAAAAATGGCGGTAACGGAAAATGGAAAGAAACGATCTATAGCGAAAAATTCGCCTGCCCAAAGCACCCGCAGGCAAGCCTCGAAGAGTTATCGCCCCGGCTGTTCAGCTTCAATAGTCCCTATGGCGCCTGCAAAAGCTGTGACGGTCTTGGAACTATTCTCGAGTTTGATCCCGATTTGATTGTGCCGGACAAAAGCGTTTCGCTTGAAAACGGTGCTATCGACGCCTGGCGCAAAGGCGGAAAGAGAATGAATATCTTCTACAACAGGCTGGTCAAACGGTTCTGCCGGAAGATGGGTATCAGCAAATCAATACCATTCACACAAATACCGGAAAAGTACAAAACGATTCTGATGTATGGGACTACCGGCGCCGACGTGAAGAAATACGGCGTGTCATTTGAAGGAGTGATTCCAAATCTTAACCGGCGATGGGAAAACACTACCAGCGAGTACGTGAAAACCAGATTGACCAGCTACCTGTCACAGCACCCCTGCAGGAGTTGCCAGGGCGCCCGGCTGCGGCCCGAGGCGATTGCCGTGACTATCGGGGGCAAAAGCATCCATGAACTGACCGCTCTTGGCATCGAAAAAGCACAGGCTTTCTTCAAGAAGCTGAAATTAGACGAGGAGCAGTCACTGATTGCCGCCGCGGTGTTGAAGGAGATAAAAGCACGGCTTAAATTTATGTTCGACGTCGGCCTCGGGTATCTGACTCTGGACAGGATGAGCAGCACCCTTGCCGGCGGAGAAGCACAAAGAATCCGACTGGCGACTCAGGTCGGAAGCGGGCTGGTCGGAGTTTGCTACGTGCTCGATGAGCCTACAATAGGCCTGCACAAGCGAGACAACGACCGATTGCTGGGAATCCTGCAGCGGCTTACCCGGTTGGGAAATACGGTAATAGTGGTCGAGCACGACGAAGATATCATCAGAAGCGCCGACCATATCGTCGATATCGGCCCGGCCGCCGGTGCACACGGCGGAGAACTCATCGTGCAGGGCAGCCTCAGTGACATTATCGATTGTGAAAATTCGCTGACGGGAGATTACCTGAGCGGCAAAAAAAGTATCGCACTTCCGGCAAACAGAAGGCGTTACAATCTGAGAAAATGTATCGAGGTAAAAGCGGCGGCCGAAAACAACTTAAAGGATATCGATGTCAAGTTTCCGCTCGGCGTCTTTACATGCGTCACGGGCGTCTCCGGCTCCGGCAAGAGCACCCTGGTAACCGAGATTCTGCTCAAAGCCCTGAAACGCCGGCTCTATCAGTCTCGTCAGAGACCCGGCAGGCACAAAACCCTTCTTGGCACGTCGCAAATTGATAAAGTAGTAGAAATCGACCAGTCACCTATCGGAAAAACGCCGCGGAGCAACCCGGCAACGTATACCGGGGCCTTCGACGTGATAAGAAAACTGTTCAGCATGACGCGTGAGTCGAAAATTCGAGGCTATAAACCGGGACGATTCAGCTTTAACGTCAAGGGCGGACGCTGCGAACACTGCAAGGGACAGGGCACAAAGAAAATCGAAATGCACTTTCTGCCGGACGTTTATGTCACCTGCCAGAGCTGTAAGGGCAAAAGATATAATCCGGAGACCCTCACAGTGACATACAAAGGCAGGAATATTGCCGATGTGCTCGATATGAGGATTGAAAAAGCGGTGGATTTCTTTGCTAACTTTCCGACTATTGTCCGGATTCTGCGGACATTGGCCGACGTCGGGCTGGGCTATATGCAGCTTGGCCAGGCCTCGACAACGCTCTCCGGAGGCGAAGCCCAGCGAGTCAAACTCTCCGCTGAATTAGGCAAGGCTGCGACGGGGCACACCCTGTATCTGCTCGACGAGCCGACTACGGGGCTGCACTTTGCCGATATTCACAACCTCCTGAATGTGCTTCAACGGCTGACAGATTGCGGCAATACCGTAGTCGTCATCGAGCATAACCTTGACGTAATCAAGATGGCAGATTATATAATAGACCTCGGCCCCGAGGGCGGCGAGGCCGGGGGCAAAGTGGTCGTCGCAGGAACGCCCGAGCAGATTGTCAAAAACAAAAACAGCTATACAGCCAAATTCCTGAAAGAGAAACTCGTCAAGAGCAAATAGTGAGGCAAGCAATAAAATGTGGGAATTCCGATTGCGCGATACTGACGATTTGAAACAATTAAGCAAGCGGCTCGGCGTTAACGTCCAGGCGATTGAGGACGTTTCGATTTTAACCGAACCCGTGCAGGTTGGAGAATTAGTAATTCCGAACTCGCTGGCCGTGCATCCGATGGAGGGCTGCGACGGCGATTCTCAGGGTCGGCCGGGAAAACTTACCCTCCGGCGCTACGAAAGATTTGCCGCCGGCGGCGCAGGGCTGATCTGGGCGGAAGCCACGGCTGTCGTCCCCGAAGGCCGGGCAAATCCGAGGCAATTATGGCTACATGAAAAAAATAAAGACAGCTTCGCCTCGATGGTCAAAATGATGCGACAGGCTGCCGCCAGGAGTATTGGGCCAGGTCATCAGCCCGTAATTGTGCTGCAGTTGACCCATTCGGGCCGGTACAGCAAACCGGAAGGGATGGCACATCCGATCATTGCTCAACGCGATCCATACCGCGATCCTATGGCCCCCCAGCCCAAACCGGATCCAAATAGAAAAAGCAGGAT
The DNA here is from genome assembly GCA_964612465.1 of uncultured Pirellulales bacterium. GTDB lineage: Bacteria > Planctomycetota > Phycisphaerae > Sedimentisphaerales > Anaerobacaceae > JAFGPJ01. The sequence continues at coordinate 11,463 of CAZTDF010000027.1, read as the reverse complement.
ACCGGACGACTGGCCGCTTGTGACGGACGAATATCTTGACAAGCTCCAGGATGCTTATGTCGAGGCCGCAAGAATCGCCTTCGAAGTCGGATTTGACGCCGTCGATGTCAAGTCCTGTCACGGATACCTGATCAACGAGCTTTTCGGCTGCCGCGGCAGGAAAGGAAAATACGGCGGCTCATTCGAGAACCGAACGAGGTTTCCGCTGGAAGTCATTGATAAGATTCATCAGGAACTCGGCGAAGACGCCGTCGCTGCGATGCGGCTTGGAATTTACGACGCTATTCCTTATCCTTACGGCTGGGCCGTCGACGAAAACGATTATACGAAGGCGGACCTGGCCGAGCCGAAGAAGCTGATCGGGCTGCTGCGACAGCGTGGCCTTAGGCTGATGAATGTCACGATAGCGAATCCATATTACAACCCGCATGTGGGCAGGCCCTTCAATGAAACGATTGTGGGCGGATACGAGGAGCCGGAACATCCGCTGGTGGGTGTCGACAGGCTCGTCAACCTGACGGGTAAAATTCAAAAGCAATTCCCCGATATTGCCATGGTCGGCACGGGTTATAGCTGGCTGAGAACTCTTTTTGCGAATGTTGCGGCGGCAAACAAAAGCAACGGCCTGACCACCCTGGTCGGTGCCGGGCGTATGGCCTTCGCGTATCCCGATTATGCAAAAGACATTCTCAACGATGGCAAAATGTATCCGGAGAAAGTGTGTGTAAGCTGCAGCGCCTGCACACAAATCATGCGCGACGCCGGCATGACAGGTTGTGTAGTGCGGGACAACAAAGTTTACGGGCCCATTTTCGAGCACGGCCGAATGAGTGACAGGGACAATCTTGCCCGGCTCGCATCAGCCTGCCGCAAGTGCCAGGAGCCGACTTGCCGGCTGGGCTGCCCTGCCGGCGTGGATATTCCGAAATTCATCAGCCAGTTTTTGGATGGCGAAGAAAAGGCCGCTTACGAAACACTCAGAGAAGCGAATATATTTCCCGAAGTCTGCGCCTGGTTGTGCCCGGTCGAGCAGCAGTGCGAAGGCCACTGCCTGCAGAGCTTTATCGGCGACGGCCCCCTTCCGATAGCCAAGATACAAAGGTATCTGGCCGAGCAGGCCAATCGGAACGGCTGGTCAAAACTTCGGATACCGCAAGAGAGCACTGGAAAGAATGTTGCTATAATCGGTGCCGGCCCGGCGGGTTTGTCCTGTGCGGCGAAACTCCTCGAAGCGGGACATACGGTGACAATATTCGACGCGAGCACCGAATTCGGCGGCATGATAGCATCGGTCATCCC
>CAZTDF010000027.1:0-10064 GCA_964612465.1 uncultured Pirellulales bacterium | reverse complement strand
GGGATTAAGGTTTGCCCGACGAGACTGGGCGAGCCGGATAAGAGCGGACGCCGCAGGCCCGAAACGGTCGAGTCGAGCATTTACGTGCTTGATATGGACATTGCCGTCGAAGCGATAGGCCAGGAGCCGACCGAGAACATCGGCGAAATCCTGCCGGGCGTTGAATTAACGGCAGGCCTTATCCGGACAAATGAAGGGACACTGGCGACATCCAGATCCGGAGTTTATGCCGGAGGCGACCTTGTCAGGGGAGCATCGACCGTCGTTGCCGCTGTGGCGGATGGATTGGCCGCTGCGAACGAAATGAACGAATTTTTGAGACAATAGAAAAATGAGAGGATTTTGAAAATGGCAGAACGACCCGTAGCAATCATCACAGGAGCAAGCCGCGGCATTGGAAAAGGCATCGCGAAAGAATTAGCGTCGCTGGGCTACGACCTGGTAGTGAACTACTTCGACTTTACAGCCGAAGGCAAGCCAGACGAATCCAAAGCCCTGCAGACACAGAAGGAAATCAAGGGCCTCGGTGCAGCGTGTGAAATTTTGCGTGGTGACATCAGCAGCCCCGAGGCTCGCAACAGTCTGGTTGCTCTGGCAAAGTCCAAATTTGGCCGATGTGACATGCTTATGAACAATGCTGGAGTCGCTCCTTCGAAACGAATGGACCTTCTGGAGGCTACAGAAGATAGCTTCGACAGGGTACTGGGAATTAATCTCAAGGGCCCTTACTTTTTGACCCAGAAGGTGGCCAACTGGATGATTGAACAGAAAAAGGCGTATCCCGAGCGTGCGTTTAGGATTGTCAGCACGGGCTCCATCTCGGCATACACCAGCTCGCCGGCACGCGGTGAATATTGCGTGAGTAAGGCGGGAATCAGCATGATGACCAAACTCTACGCGGACAGACTGGCCGAATACGGTATTGGAGTATTCGAAATCAGCCCCGGCATTATAATGACCGATATGACCAGCGTTGTCAAAGACAAGTACGACAAGCTCATCGCAGAGGGCCTGACTCCGATTCAACGATGGGGCCTGCCGGAAGATATCGGAAAAGCGGTCGGGGCCATCGCAGAAGGCAGACTCGATTTTTCGACCGGCCAAATCATCAACGTCGATGGCGGATTTCATTTAAGAAGACTTTAGGGAGTGACAATGAATATTAAAAGTACAATCGAAACGCTGTTAAGAGACGGCTTTATCCTCGTCTTTAACCAGGACAAGCTCGACGTTGTAAAGACCGCTGAGGCTTTGCTCAAGGCAGGCATTAATAATATGGAAGTCACCTGCCGGATCAAAAAGCCCCTTGAGAAAATGTCCCGGCTGCGTAAAGAGCTTCCCGATTTTGCGACAGGCTCGGCAAGCCTGATCGACTCACCGCAGATGCTTGAGCTTTATAACAAGGCCCATCCGGAGGACCCGCTGCCTTCGCTCGACCAGGTTGTGGACGCCGGTGCGTGCTATCTTGTCTCGGCGATAAATTTCAGTGACGCCGGGTTCGAGAAATTTGCCGGGAAAATTCCCATGATACCCGGCTGCGGCAGCGCTACAGAAATCGTCAGCCAGTTTTCCAAGGGAGCGAATCTCTGCAAGGTTTTCCCGGCAAAGCAGCTCGGCGGCCCGGCCTTTGTCAAAGCCGTCGACCCGGCGATTCATAAGACCATCAGTCTGGTGCCGACGGGCGGAACCAACACCGGCAATATCCCCGATTATATAGACGCGGGCGTTCTGGTCCTGGGCGGTTCGTTCAGTATGATCGAAAAAACCACGATGAAAAAAATCGTCGATGAGCAGGACTACGAGCTTTTGGCCGGAGAACTGAAAAAGGTTAAGCAGCTAATCGATAAGTTGCGGGCGGACAAATACCCCGACATCGATTTTAGCTCCGCTTCAATTGAACAAATAAGCAAAGCAACAGGCAGAAATTTCAATACGGATTGACCGCCTTTGTCATTCCCGCGGAAGCGAGAATCCAGACCTTTGCGATGATTCCGGATTCCTGTTTTCACAGGAATGACAGATTGTGCCAGCCTTTAACAATGGAAAATAACAATATGAAACACCTTGTAGGATGGGCAATTTATTTGCCCATGCTGTTAACGTTCCGAAATATCAGCCGCATGGGCAGGAAACCTGCCCATCCTACTTTTGTTAAAAGGCTACTATTAGCCATTGTTATCTTTGCGCTAATGGAGATATCACTCTATAGTAACGCCAAGGCTTCTTCGGGAATGCTCACCCTCAACGCAAAGGATACGGGCTATCGCGGCATCTGGTACATGAATCAGCCCTCGGGCGACCAATACGTCTACAAGTACAGCGGCGGGCTTGGAACGTATTGCGCCAAGCACAAACCGTTCGCGGTTTATTGCGACAAGGTCAAAAAGACTTTCTTCTGCTACGGCGGCACAACTACAGACAGCAACCAAAAGCTGCTTCACATGGTCTCGTACTACGACCACAAGACAGGAACGGTTCCCAGGCCGACCATCCTGCTCAACAAAAAGACCAGCGACGCCCACGACAATCCGGTCATCTCCGTCGACGACGAAGGCTGCATCTGGATATTCTCAACTTCGCATGGGACATCGAGGCCTTCGTATATCCACAGAAGCTGCAAGCCATACGATATCAGCCGGTTCGAGCTCGTCAAGGTGACAAGAATCGAAAACTCGCAGGAAGTACCCATCACGAATTTTTCGTACATGCAGGCGTGGCATCTTAATGACCAGGGATTTGCCTGTTTTTTCACCCGTTACAACTACCCGGCCGCCCGGACGATTTGTTTTATGACGAGCGGCGATGGTGTCAAATGGTCGCAGTGGTCCCGGCTGGCCGCGATGGATCAGGGACATTATCAAATCAGCACCGCCGGTAAGAACAAGGTGGGGACAGCATTTAATTATCACCCAAAGGGCAAAGGTTTGAACTGGCGGACAAACTTGTACTATATCGAAACCAACAACCTCGGCAAGACTTGGAAGTGTGCTGATGGGAGGAAATTGACGCTGCCTCTGATCAAGCCGGCGAGCCCCGCAATCGTCCATGACTATCAGAGTGAGGGTTTAAACGTCTACCTGAAAGATATTCGGTTTGACGCAGACGAACGGCCGGTCATTTTGTTTATCACAAGCAAGGGCTACGAGTCGGGGCCCAAAAACGATCCGCGAACATGGACTACGGCCCGCTGGACGGGAGAAGCCTGGCAGATAAGACCAGCATTTACTTCGGATAACAACTACGATATGGCCTCACTCTATATCGAGGATGATGGAACATGGCGAATCATCGGCCCGACCGAAACGGGGCCGCAGCCATATAACCCGGGCGGTGAAATGGCGATGTGGGTCAGCAAAGATTACGGGCTGACATGGAAAAAGGTCAAACAGCTAACGACAGACAGCCCGCGCAATCACACGTATGCGCGACGGCCGGTTAACGCGCATCCTGATTTTTACGCCATCTGGGCCGATGGCCACGGCAGAAAACCATCGGAATCAAGCCTTTACTTCTGCGACAAACAAGGGAACGTCCGTGTTCTGCCGCGAGAAATGTCCGAAGAGCTTGTCAAACCGAAGCTTTTTGAGTATAACTCGAACGATTAAGCTGAATTATCAAACCATCATTTGTCTGATTGGAGCAGTAGAATTATGAAAACAAAGCAAATAGCCAATCAAACCGTAACCTTCCACTGCTATAATACAGTAATTGTCGGATCGGGTGCCGCCGGTATGAACTGCGCGGTGCACCTGTGCGAGTTCATGAAAGGCAAGGGCATTGAAAATCCCGCCGATAGAGTTGCCGTGGTAACCGCAGGGCTGGGGCTGGGCGCATCGCGAATGAGCGGCTCGGATAAGCAGACTTACTATAAGATGGGCACGAGCCCGGACGTCGCCGACAGCGCCGAGGAATTTGCCAAGAGTCTGACCGCGGCCGGCTGCTGCCATGGTGACTCGGCGCTGGCCGAAGGGATCGGCTCGCTTCGCGAATTCTACCACCTGGTCCAAGCCGGAGTTCCGTTTCCCACGGACCCGATAGGCACTTTCATCGGTTATAAAACAGACCACGACCCATACGAGCGAGCCACGTCGGCCGGCCCGAAGACCAGCAGGTTCATGAGCGAATGTCTGCAAAAACAGCTCGAACAATATAACGTTAAGATTCACGATGCGCAGGAGGCCGCCGGCCTGCTAACAGTCGGCTCCGGCAAATCCAAACGAATTGCAGGCATCGTGACTGTAGATAAAAAAAGTATCAATGACTCGAACCTTGCCATAAACGTATTCCTCGGCGCAAATATGATTCTTGCCGCCGGCGGGCCGGGCGAGCTGTTCAAAACAACCGTCTATCCGAAAGCCCAGCTTGGAATTCACGGTCTGGCTTTCAAGGCAGGCCTTATCGGGGCAAACATCACAGAATCACAGTTCGGCCTGGCCAGTATAAAGTTCCGCTGGAATGTCTCAGGCACGTACATGCAGGCGCTGCCGCGCCTGTTCAGCACGAACGCCGACGGCAAAGATGAAAAAGAATTCCTGACAAATTTCTTCCCAACGATGAGCAAGATGGCGACGGATATCTTCCTCAAAGGCTATCAGTGGCCCTTCGACCCGCAACGGATTGAGAATTTACAATCGTCACTGATCGATATCCTAGTCTTCAACGAAACACAAAAAGGCCGGCGGGTATTTATGGACTTCCTGCACAATCCGGACGGCAGCGATTCTATGGATGAGTTCGACATCGACGCCCTGGAGCCGGAAGCCAAAGAGTACCTGCAAAAAGCCGGCGCGCTGCAGAAAACGCCTATCGAACGGCTGGCACATATGAACACGCCCGCCATCGAGATATACGAGGAAAACGGCATTGATTTATTTTCGGAGCCGCTTGAAATTGCGGTCTGCGCCCAGCACAATAACGGCGGCTTTGCCGTCGATAAGTGGTGGCAGTCCAATATACCGGGCACTTTTGTAATCGGCGAGATGGCCGGCACGCACGGCGTCAAACGCCCGGGCGGCTCTGCCCTTAACGCCGGCCAGACTGGCGGGCTGCGGGCGGCGCAATATATCGTCAATGTTTACGGCTGCGAACTGCCGGACTATTCAGATGCCCAGCCTGAGATCGACCGGCAGCTAAGTGACATTATAGCCGGCTTCGAAAGGTACAAAGGCTCATCCGGATTGGTACCTGAAAAAGTGTTGGAGGAAATCCGAAGCAGAATGACCGCATCGGGCGGGCATATCAGAGAGTTAAATGATTCCGGACGAGCCTTGAAAGAGGCGGTTGAGCTTTACAAGAACATCCAGAAGAAAGGCTTCAGCATAAAAGACGCCAAGTCCATCGTCGGAGCGATACAGGCCGAGCATCTGGCCCTGACGAGCGCAGCGTTTCTCAAGGCAGTCGTCGAACTGCTCGCCCAGGGCAGCGGCTCTCGCGGCTCGCACCTGGTCCTTGCCGAAGACGGCGTTGAAATCCATGCCGATGTGATCGACAAAGCCACGGGCAAACCGCTGAAATTCAAGCCCGAGAACGAGTCGCTGCGAAACTCTATATTGCATATCGAGTACGACGAAAACTCACCCGATTTGTTCCGCAGCACAACCGTCAAGTTGAGACCGGCACCGAAAGATCGCAAGGCCTTCGAGCCGGCATGGCAGGATTATCGAGAAGGAAATATTTACAGCTAACATAGAGCAGTTAGGAGAAACGCCATGGCAGTCATAGACGTTAAATCCAAAGCAGAATGCAAATATGACATCGTCTCGCTGGGCGAGATTATGATTCGACTGGATCCCGGCGAAGAAAGAATTCATACGACCCGGCACTTTCGCGCCTGGGAGGGCGGCGGAGAGTATAACGTCGCCAGGGGTCTGAAACGCTGCTTCGGCAAACGGGCCGCCGTTGTCACCGCTATTGTCGAAAATCCCATCGGGCGACTGCTCGAAGATTTGATATACCAGGGCGGCGTCAATATGGAATACATCAAATGGGTGCCGTACGACGGCATCGGCAGGAAAGTCCGCGTCGGCCTGAATTTCACCGAGCGCGGTTTCGGCGTTCGAGCCGCCGTCGGATGTTCGGACAGGGCAAACAGCGCCGCTTCGCAATTGAAAAAGGGTGACATCGACTGGGAAAATATCTTCGGTGTGGACGGGAGCTGCTGGTTCCATACCGGCGGTATCTTCGCAGCTCTTTCGGAAACAACGCCGGATGTCATCATCGAGGCGGTAAAGGCAGCGAAAGAGCACGGAACCATCGTCTCCTACGATCTGAACTACCGCAAATCGCTCTGGCAGGATATCGGCGGGCAAGAAAAAGCCATGCAGGTCAATCGGGCCATCGCTCCTTACGTCGACGTGATGCTGGGCAACGAAGAAGATTTCACGGCGGCACTCGGCTTCGAGGTCAAAGAGATGGATAAAGGTTATTCGAAGCTCGACCCGGCAAACTTCAAGAAGATGATTACCGAAGTCGTCAAGGAGTTCGGCAACCTGAAGGTCGTCGCCACAACCCTGCGGAACGCAAAAACCGCCTCGGTCAACGACTGGGGCGCTATCATATACACCGGGGGCGAATTTTACGAAGCGGCCTTGAGGCCCGATCTGGAAATCTACGACCGGGTCGGAGGCGGCGACAGTTTCGCATCCGGCCTTGTCTACGGCCTTATGGAAGGCAAAACGCCGGCCGAAGCGGTAAACTACGGCGCCGCTCACGGCGCTCTGGCGATGACGACGCCGGGTGATACAACCACGGCCAGTCTCCGCGAAGTAGAGAAAGTCATGGGAGGCGGCGGAGCAAGAGTCGATAGATAACCAAACGCAATTTTTAAGAGATGAAGCTAATGATTGTCCAGGCGGTAAAGTGGATTGGTGATATTGACGGCTATTTGGAGCTAATAGATCAGCGCCGGCTGCCCGCGGAATTTATCAAGCTGCAATGCCGGGACGTCGAGACGCTTTTCGAAGCGATCCAGACGCTCGCGGTTCGTGGCGCTCCGGCCATAGGAGTCTCAGCCGCTTACGGACTTGTCCTGGCTCTTCAGAAACTCAACGCAGATGATAGCATAGAAAAATCTCTTGAAGCATTAAAAATCGCTCGCGAGTATCTCGCATCGTCACGCCCTACCGCCGTGAACCTGTTCTGGGCGCTGGAGCGTGTTTGGCAGGCAGCGTCACTGGTTGAAACTCTACAGCAGCTTCGTGAGGTTGTGCTAAGAGAAGCAAACGCAATCCACGAAGAAGACGTGGACATGTGCCGGCGAATAGGCCAACATGGCGAAAAGTTCATTAAGGATGGCGCCGGGATTTTGACGCATTGTAACGCCGGGGCGCTTGCTACCGCCGGGCAGGGGACAGCTCTTTCGCCGATGTTTGAGGCACACAAAAAGGGAAAAAAGTTCAGGGTTTATGCAGACGAGACCCGGCCGCTGCTGCAGGGCGCGCGACTGACGACATGGGAGCTGAAACAAGCGGGAATAGATGTGACCGTGATCTGTGACAACATGGCCGGGTGGCTGATGAAGCAGGGCAAGATAAACGCCGTCATAACCGGTGCCGACCGGATCGCGGCAAACGGCGACACGGCCAACAAGATCGGCACCTACAGCCTGAGCATTCTAGCGCGGGAGCACAAAGTGCCGTTTTATATCGCCGCCCCATCAAGCACGTTCGACTTGAATATAAAAAGCGGAGCGCACATACCCATCGAGCAAAGGTCCGCCGAGGAGGTGACAACATTCGCCGGCACGCAAACCGCGCCCGCCGGCGTCCCTGCCTACAATCCCGCTTTCGACGTGACAGAAGCACGGGACATCGCGGCGATTATCACCGAAAGAGGCATAATTGAACACCCCAACACGAACAATATCTTGAAGTGCCTGGGGTCCGACAACATGTGATTCTCAAATGCATATCCTATGAATCACCATGAACGATTAGTCTACGGCGACAACTTGCTTGACCTCGGGCACCTTTTCCTTGAGGATTCTTTCGATTCCCATTTTCATTGTCATCGCAGCACCGGGGCAGCCCTGGCAGGCACCCTGCAAACGAACATGAACTATGTTATCCTCATCTATACTGACCAGCTCGACATCGCCGCCATGGCTTTGCAGAGCACCCCGAAGGTTCTCGATTATATCTTTGACCTTTTCTTCCAACGTCTGGTCGGTATCAGCTTCGCTGCAACCGCATTTATCACACATATACAATCTCCAATAATTTTAATTGCCGGCAATTATAGCAGCAATTTGACTTTTAGCCAACTATTTCTGTATTTGTGTACGACTCAAAAATGTATTTGTTGGTGTTAAAAAGGCAAAAAACGCTATTGATCGCCGAATAAATTGCCGAAAATAATTGACAAAGGATGGTGGTTCTTGTATAATGCTTGTGTATTTGTATGAAAACATGCAAATACAACCCTGAGACATCCTTGTTTAGGATGGTTACGGGATTATGGCAGGGTTTAGAATCTTCGGATGATTCGGTCGTTTCTCTGCTGAAGAAACGATTGGCTCGCCGGAAGGGCCCATAAAGCCATAGTTAACGGTTCCCGCTAAGCGGGATTCCGCCGGAATAACAAGAGGGCGCCGCTTTTGCCTTTCGGCAAAAGCCAGCCCCGATAACGTTTGTCAGGAAAGGAATAGAAAAATGAAGACCAAGTCTCGTGCCTCGGCTCGCGCAGCCGGCAAACCCTCAATTAAAGCAGGTGCCCAGATCATCGTCGATACGCTTATCGAACAGGGTGTGGACACAATGTTCGGCTATACCGGCGGCGTGGTACTGCCACTGTTCGACAGATTGTATGATGCGCCGATCAATTTTATAGTCCCTCGTCACGAGCAAGGCGGATGCCACATGGCCGACGCTTATGCCCGCGCCAGCGGGAAAGTTGGCGTTGTGCTGGCAACCAGTGGTCCGGGAGCGTGTAATCTGGTAACGGGTCTCGCTACGGCAATGATGGACTCGGTGCCCATGGTCGCCCTTACGGGCCAGGTTCGCACGGAACTTATCGGAAACGACGCTTTCCAGGAAGCCGATACTACCGGAATTACCCGTCCGGTTACAAAATATAATTGCATCGTCAAGGATGTTAAAGACCTGGCGCGAACCATCCGCGAAGCATTTCATATAGCATCGACGGGCCGGCCCGGCCCGGTACTGATTGACCTGCCGGTTGACGTAGAGGTTGCCAAGTTTAATACCGACGGCCCGGCGGAGATGAAGCTGCCCGGCTATCGGATTCGGACGAAGGGACACGCCCGGCAAATATCGATGGCGGCCAAAGCGATAAATAAATCCAAGCAGCCTGTACTTTATGTAGGCGGCGGTGTCATCACGGCCAATGCCGGCAAAGAACTCGGCGCATTTGCGGAAAAGGCACATCTTCCCGTTACAATGACATTGTTGGCATTAGGCAGCTACGATCAGAGAAAAGCCGAATCTCTGGATATGCTCGGTATGCACGGATCTGCCTATGCCAATTACGCAGTTCAGCAGTGCGATTTGTTGATTGCCATCGGCGCCAGGTTCGATGACCGTGTCACCGGTAAGATCGAAACCTTTGCTCCGAATGCGAAAGTAATCCACATCGATGTCGATCCGGCCAGTATATCGAAGAACGTCGGCGTCGATATCCCTGTCGTAGGCGATGCCAAAGTCATCCTCAAGGCGTTGGCCAAGGAAGTCGAATATCAGGAAAGAAAAAAATGGTTCGACAAGATCGCCGAATGGAAGAAGAAGTTTCCATTTCGCTATGACCAGAACTCATCGACGATCAAGCCGCAGTACGTCATCGAAGAGATTTGCCGTCAGACGAAAAACGAGGCAATTGTCACAACGGGGGTCGGCCAGAATCAGATGTGGGCTGCTCAGTTTTACAAGTTTGTCAAGCCCAGGCAGTTCATAAGCTCCGGTGGGCTCGGAACAATGGGCTTCGGCCTGCCAGCAGCCATCGGCGCGCAGATCGCCAAGCCCGACGCCACTGTTATTGACATTGACGGTGACCACAGTTTTAATATGACAATGACGGAGCTGTCCACGGCGGTCGAGCACGAGTTGCCGATC
>CAZTDF010000026.1:0-32683 GCA_964612465.1 uncultured Pirellulales bacterium | reverse complement strand
CTTCGCCGAAGAATACATAATGTAATTTTGTGCCGAAACCTGCCGTCCATTTAAGCTCTACATTCAAGTCGACAAATTCGGCACTTTCAGCCGGATTGGGTTCATACGCGGTCTTTGGAGGAATCGAGAAGCTCCAGACATCGCCTTTCCAGGGACTATTCGGTTCGGATTCATTGACTTCGTCGATTCGCCAATAATAAGTTGTTCCCGGGACAAGACCATCCGGATAGGCATAGCCAGGAAAACCGGCAATATAATACGTCAAGTCCTGGTTACCTCGATATAGATCAGAGTCGGGGGTTGCAGTGTTTACATCGTCGTAGCTCTCGCCCAAATATAAATTGTGTGAGGTAGCAAGCTCACCCGGCGCCCAGGAAAGAGTTAACCATGTATCGGCATGCAAGGCACCATCAGCAGGATTGGGGCTCGAAGCATAAGGCCAGGGCTGACCTTCCATCGTGCTGAGAATCTCAACCGCACTTAACGCACGATTATAGATGCGCACTTCGTCCAGAAGACCGCCGAATGCCTCTGTCCCCTCTGACACTGGATTGCCATCATTACCAATCCAGGCGAAGTCATGAATCGCTGACAGACCCGTATAGGTCCCGCTGGCAACGTCCTCGCCGTTTACATAGACCACGTAGTTACCGTTGTCCCAGGTCAGGGCAAGATGATACCATATTCCAGTCTCCAGGGTCATGATGCCTGTATTAGTGGTGTGGGAGCTACCGAGACCCAGATCCAGATCCATGGTGCCGCCGTCCATATAAAATTGGATGCGGTTATTATACGAGGGCTGTGTCGTATGACCAAAAAAGTATCGGGTTTGTCCTGGCTGTGGTTCGGAGAGGTACCCCCAAAGCGCAATTGTTCCTGACGCCGCTGACATACCCGTGCTTGGGAACTCCACATGAGCCGTGCTCGTGCCGTCAAACAACAAGGCGCCCCCGGATTTGCCGCCGGCCTGCCACTCTACATTGTCTGAAAGAGTTCCGTTGTTATCCCCCCCTGCACTATCCGCCGCCGTGGTACCAGATGATTCGTTAAAGTTCCAGTACCCGATGAGCCCATCCTGGCCATAGGTATGAGAAGGCGCAATGAGCAGCCCTAACATTAAGACAAAAAAAGTTAAACAAAGTGGTTTTCTACACATAACAATCCTCCTTTAGAAAAAGTGAAACGGTTAACAATGTGTTATTATTCACCAAAATACCTATCTTTTTCAATAAACACCAGGTTTATTAACCTTAATCAAGAATTTAGATCTGCACGACAGCACTTTTCAAGGCTTGATTTTGCCATCCTCCTCGAAGCATCTTCTAAGATAGTTCAAAAGAACAAAATCCAAAAACACCGATAATTAGTTTCTATCAAAATAATCTGCTTTTGTCAAGAATTTTTATCTGACCTTCGGGTTTCCCGCTCAGAATTAAGTCAAAATGGGGAATCTGCGCAATATATTTCAATAACCATCAAATATGAATTCAAGATGGCTATTAGTTCATAATTCAATCAATTTAAGCATTTGATCTGTTCGGCAGATTTATTTTCTTTGATTTAGCAGAAGAAACGTCTGATAAAAACTTATTACTAAACGGTATAGCCAACGTCAAAAACTTTTTTCAGAAATCTAATTAATTTTGCCCAAATATTCTAATCTATCCAATTTAACATTGCCGATAAAACATATCATTGATGGAACGACTATTTAAGGAGATTGAAACTATGCAGGCTTTAATTGAGCAGCGAAAAGATAGCCGGAGCAGTGTCGCCTGGCCTGTCAGCGTTTGGATACCGGAAGCGAACAGGTTCGTTAACGGCAGAAGCTGTAATATCAGCAAGACAGGCGTCTTTATCACACTACCGGTAACGGCACCTATCCGGACGGGCCATCTCGTAGAGCTGAATTTCCCGCGTACAGAGACTCTGGCAAAGGAAAAAGGGCAATTTGCCCGTATCAAAACCGGCAAAATTGTCAGGGTGGACCGAAAGAACCTGCTCGAAAATGCAGAGATCGGCGTTGGTATCGCCTTTGAGTATGAGTAGATAATAAAAAGCTCTTTTAACATTGTTATTTACATAATTTAAAGGGTAGTGAAGAGTCTGTGGCTATCGGACGAGCGGGGCAGTGGAAAAGAAAAGCAAAGACTGATGACCGTATGTAGTCATCAGTCTTTTATTATTTACACACATTTTTGTTAGCCTGGAAGTATCAATCATCTGTTATCACTCAATTGAAGACTCATCATATCCGGGGGAAAATCCGTGCAATCCGAGCAATCCATTATTAAAATGAAGTCAATGAAATCTTTGCCCAAAGAAAGAAATATGGATAATGAACTGGAATCTGCAAAACCTCGTGGCCGAACAAGATAAAAACTGCCTCCTGCAAATCCGTGATTGCGGACTTGCCGATTACCGTCAAACCCTGCAGAAACAGCAACTTTTACGCGAAAAGAGACTGCAAAACGAGATACCGAATACCGTCCTGATCGTTGAGCATCCTGCTGTCATTACCCTCGGGGCCCGGCAAAGTACCAACAAACTCTTAGTCAACCGGGAGGATCTGGCACAAAAGCATATCGATGTATTGGATGTCCGCAGAGGCGGCGGCACTACGGCTCACAATCCGTGCCAGTTGGTTTTTTATCCGATCCTGAACCTGCAGAAAGCAGGCCTTGGAATCAACGAATACATCAGAGAGCTGGAAGCAATCGGCACGGAATTGCTCAAGCAATTAGACGTCCACAGCACAAGGCGAAAAGGTGCCCCCGGTTTATGGATCGGCGAGAGGAAGATCGCCTCTGTCGGCGTACGCGTGTCGAGATCTATCACCTATCACGGCATGGCAATCAACATCCAAAACGACCTGAGCATTTTCGATTTCATCGTACCGTGCGGACTGGACAACGTCGAAATGACCTCAGTGCTGAAAGAAACCGGCAAACACCACTCAATGAATCAGATAAAGCAAAAGTTAGCAAAACTCCTCACAGAGCACTTTTCATCAAACGAAAAATAGAATGCAGGAAGACAACGCACAAAGCACGAAATCCAAAAGCCGCAGGCTGCCGCCCTGGCTCCGCAGGCGTCTGCCGACCGACGGCAGTTTCCAGCATACCAGGAAAGTCCTCGATTCCCTGGGTCTTCAAACGATATGCAGCAATGCAAACTGTCCCAATCGTGGCGAGTGTTGGTCGAGAGGAACGGCAACAGTCCTGATTTTGGGCAATATCTGCACGCGAAATTGCAAATTCTGCTCGGTAGCGGCAGGCAGGCCCGAACCGCCGGACAAGACCGAGCCGATGCGCCTGACCCAGATGGTAAAACAAATGCAATTGAAATATCTGGTCATAACCAGCGTCGATCGCGATGATTTGCCGGACGGCGGTGCCAGCCACTTTCGCGATTGCATCGACAGTGTCAGGAAGCAGTGCCCGGATATGAAATTTGAGATTCTCACGCCCGACTTTCGTAACTGCCAGGCCAGTGCCCTGAAAATTCTACAAGGCTCGCTGCCGTTCGTATTCGCCCACAATGTGGAAACAGTCCCATCGCTATACCCGGCTGCAAGAACCGGCGGAGACTATCAACTATCCCTAAATCTGTTGAAAATGGCGAAGGAGCAATATAATGAGGTCCAGACGAAATCCTCAATCATGCTGGGCTTAGGAGAAATCGATGCCCAGGTCGAGCAGGTCTTGAGAGACTTGCGCGATGCCGGCTGCGATAGAATCACGATCGGCCAATACCTCAAACCCTCAAAGGATTCCCTCGATGTTGTCGAGTATGTAACTCCAACCAAATTTGATTACTGGAAGCAGAAAGCCATCGAACTGGGATTCTCATGGGTAATCTCCGGCCCGTTTGCACGCAGCTCATATTATGCCGAGCGACAGAAAGCCGAGTAGCCGGGATTCAACTACATCGAATATTTTTATTGGACTTTTTCCGGATCATTCAATACTCCCTGATAATCAATGAGCGACATAAACATCTTTGTGAATATCGCATATATTTCGTATACTTTAATTAGCAAATAGAAGTTATCAGTTACTTTCTAATTGGGGCTTTTCCTGGGGGGGAAAAATGGCACCCGTAAAAAAAACACTTCATCCAAAGCGCAAAGGCGCTGTACTTATCGTAGCAATGATTTTCGTTCTTGTATTTTCCGCTCTGGCTGTCTCTATGGCCACGCTGTCGGGCACGAGCATTCAGCTCGCCTCGAACCAGCACAAGATCAATGCAGCTTTATCCGCCGCCCAATCCGGCCTGGAATGCGGAAGATTCATCATCGCCAACACTCCTCTGCAAAGCACTCCATATAACACAGTCACTGACGCCCAGGCCGATGTAGCATGGAACACACTTTGCGCCCAAGTCCAGGCCCAGCCCTGGGTAGGAGGAAACGCCGACGTGACGGCGACCCAAATTACCACACCTGCTGCCAGCTTCGGAGCTGCAAATGCTTCTTTTCAGGTCAGGTTTTGTCGAACCGATACTCATAAGGTCAAGATGGAAGGTATCGGAGCAGATGGGCAGGTTACAAGACATGTTGCTTTAGATACGACAATTACAAAAGACAATGAAGTTCTGAATTATGCCCTCGCCAGCAGGGGCCGAATGTGGCTCACCGGAAATACCACCATTCATGGCGACATCTTCAGTTCCTGGGATCGCCCGGAAATATCACCCTACAACATGACCAGCGACTCAGCCGTGCTCGGCACCGTTAACACTGTTTTAACCCTGGAGCAAATTCAAGCGCAGAGTTACCAAATGGAAACGCTCGACATGAACGGTGTTCCTATTGACGCAAATGGCGATCCGTTGGGCAACAACTACGACGAACGCTACTATAGCGATGATGACGAAATCAAGGCCTATCACGAAGGTATAAATTACGGACAACCATACGAAGACATACCAGGTATGGACATAGCTGATTACGACACCGATGCGTATGATTCCGGTCTGGCAACTATACCTTCGTGTCCGGTCGAGCTCAGGGAGGTTGAATACTTCCCTCATGCTTCTTCGGACGAAGGTGGCTACAGTATGCCGAGGGACGGAACGCCGTGGAACACATGGAACAAAAAACTTACCCGTCATGTTTACGAGAACCAGACTTTTACCAACGCACGATTGCCCAACAACTACAATGCATTATTCAGAAATTGCACTTTCGAAGAGGTTCTATACATCGATTGCTCCAAGACCGGCAGCTCATACTATAATAACGTCCGGTTTGAGAACTGTACTTACAATGGCGTGATCGTAAGCGATACGCCTGAAACATTCAAATGGGTAGATAATTGCCTCTACTTTACCGGTGCGGCCACCTTCGAAAATACATCCAGCATACAGGAAGCCACTATTCTCGCGCCACATTTCAACGTGAACCTCGGAAATACCAATCCAGAGCAAAGCGAGAACAACGTGCTAACCGGCGCGATCGTAGGGGGCATTGTCGACATACGAGGCAATGCACAAATTTACGGCACAATTATATCGATGTGCGATACGACGCAATGGCCGTCGGGATACGTGACAAATATTGGCGCCACTCTTGATGATGGAGGCTCCGAAACAACTGAGCTGGGCGACATCGGCGTGATCGGTATTACGCCGGACATGGATCAAATGCTGCCGAGCGGCATAACAAGCCCCATCATTATTAAGCCTTTGAAAGACACTTATTCCGAGGGAGCATAACAGGAGCAAATCAAAAAAAGTGAATTGGAACAAAACTCTCGATTAATATGAAAAGGTGAACAAAATGAAGGAGTTTGTTTTGAGTATCTTGGCATTCATATTGTTGGTGACGGTGTTTTCAATAGTCGCTTTAACAGCGAGCTGGACAGACAATTCCGCTGATAACCAGGTTAGTTATTTAAGCGACGACTCAAATGAGTCCAAACCCAACAGTGCCTCAGTTCGGAACCGAATCAACTACCTCAGCGACAACGCCGAAGTACCTGAGCCTAAAAATGCATTTACCACCACCTCTATCAGTCGCCCCGGCAATGATCCCAATGAGCCGGAGTCGGAGCCGGAAGCTGGCTCTACCAGTCACCGAGTGAAATACCCAAGGGTAGATTCTAACGACGGCAAAGGTTCCGAAGCCAAACAGGATGACTACGTATATTCGGACGATGTTGTGGAATAAATTATTCCTGCAATCGAACAGAGGATTATTGGGAACGATAACATTGCAGTGAGATTATCCTTACATCATCGCAGTGTACCCGTCAGCCTCGATACCCACAGCTTACTTACGAACAATCCTTTCTCTCGTGAGGAATTGGCCCTGTAATCTTCGCCATTGAAAGAATCACTCATCAATCGGATGGGACTATCACTGCTTGTTAAAAAAGAGTTGCCGTCGAGGATGGGGATAGTTTTGTATGCCCCGACGGCAACTTCAAATATCACACATTAAAATGTTAAACTAATTCCTATGAGCCCGCTAAAGCGGCCAATCTGGCGGCGACGTAGGCAGCGACGCCCAAGTTCTCGCCCTCAACCAATTTCTCAACATAATTATTCGTTGCGAACTGGATCGACTCGTCCATGGAAAAGCCCATTTCATTGGTCAAGATGCCGACATACTTTGCAAGGGCATCGAGGTATTCCCCAGCCGCTGCATATTGGCTGTTGCCTTCGATGTCATTAGCTATAGCATCAGCGATCGATGCCATCTGCTCCTCTGTCGGCGGTGCAGTGCTCGAAGCGAACTGGCTGATAACCTGTGCCAGGGCAGCCACACGGGTGCCGTCGACATCCTGCAAAACCGTAGCGGCCGCCTTTAACCTTGCAAACGCACGGTACGGCTGTATGTCTCTTGCAGAGGCCAGAGTGTTTGCTATCCCAATCTGAATCCTTCCTTTGTCGATTCCAAGCTCCTTTGCCACCCAGTTCGTCAAGGCCGGATAACCCGAAATTTCAAATGCTAATCTCTCGGGGACCGGTGCCGCCGGTACAAATGGCAGCATAGCTCCAAGCACAGGCTCAGGCTCAGGCTTGGGTTCAGGCTTTAATATCGGATTGTTATCAAGGACCCAGGCCCTGTTAATATCGAGATTGCCTTCGCCGCGAAGCACGTAATCATTAATTGGTAACCAATCCTTCACCCAGGGCAAATTGGCAAAAGGCAGGGTTCCTTCGGCAATAGCCTGACCTAATGTTCCAGTCCTTCGTGAGCAGACCTCCAGCCTGAATCCCTCCAGCCCGAATCCATATTCTCTAAAATAAGCTCCAAAATCAAAGTCCTTAAAATAGTCCAAGAAGAAGTCCGTGACAAAATCTTTGAATATATCAAAGTTTTCCCTAGCCCAACCCTCGAATTCGGATTCATGTTTAATATAACCAAGGTTGATAAGAGCCTGATTACCGGCGTTTTGAAAGCCCGCCAAGTCTATATTGTCCTCATAGTAGGAACCAAGATTTTCCAGGAAACTTCTGAACTCGTCGAGGTCTTCAAACCCGAACATCTGCTCTTCAAGACCTTCAATGCTGACTGTATCATAGGCATCGAGAACGACTGTTGCTCCTAAATTAAATCCGTATTCCGGTCCATCACCCTCGGGAAGCACGGATACAACGGCAATATCAGCTTCTTCAGCCAAAACGACATCGCCTTCGGTACTCTGGGCATATACCGCTACGTCTATTGGAAGTCCTGGTTCCCTATCGAATTCGCCGATTTTCTCCGGTACATCCAGAAAACCTACGCCGGGCCGGTCGTCGATATAAGAAAGAACAGGATTTTCTGCTATATAGGCCTCGCGAAGGCTCTTAAAGAGTCCAAAGCTTTCCTCGCTCTCGAAATCACCTTCGGTATATCCAAGCCCTTCCAGATAATCATAAAATCCTTCAAACGGATCAGCTATAAAAGGCTCGAATTGTGACCTCAGAAATTCTTCGTAAGCCCAAAACTCGTCCCAATTGTCGATATTGTCAAGACTGTACCGCTCGGCGAAACCATACATTCCGTAAGCCCACGTGTTGGACTCCGGACCAAACTTAAGGTCTTCCGCGCTGACAAGCACGACGGCCGACTTGCCAGGCCCGTAAGGAAGGTCAACGCCGGCGGCCTCGTTGAGCGGGGCATTCCAAATAACAAAAGGCCCGCACCCGTAAATTAAATCCCCGTACCACGACTCAGCAAACCAGGGACCATCTGACATATCCGCCCTATAAGTAATATCATCGGAGAAGCCCTCAATGGTAACATTGAGCTCATAGTCCTCAATATCCGAATCATATCCATCGCCGTTCGCCGTAGGAATATCAAGCCCTCTTATTTGAGGTCTCGTATATATCTTGCCCTGCTCGGAGATAATCGATACTCCGCCCTCGGCCCACGGCCACATCACAGGATCGCCCCATCCGTAGTCACTCTCAAAAAGCAATTGAATCCATGGGTAGTTCTGATGTACTTCTCCTTCACTACGCCACCAACCGCGGGAAGTTATATCTCCGGCGATTTGAACGTCGCCAACGCTTTGCATATACAAGTTACCCGCAGTCAACACGGTAGGGTCACCATACTCAATACTACCCGGATACAAAAGATCTATGGCCGGACGTCCGTCGGAACTATCCCAGCCGGCGTACATGTGCAGCTCGCCCGGGGTATACTTACCTATCCAGCTTTCCGCAGTGAGTATTCCATTCTCGGCTGTTATGTACTGATTACCCTGCCATACCCATGCGCCACCTTCAAAAAAGACCCATTCTTGTTCGAAGCAATCCATTCTCCATCCACTGGCCGTATCATCCCAGACCCATTCGCCGCCGAGAAGTACCAGCGGACTTTCTATATTGACATTCTGGCCGGCATAGATGTCTGCCCAATCGTAAATCCAGTCATACGCTGCCAGAGTCACATCGCCTTGTTCAGCCGTTATATCCTCCCATGCCTCGATCGCACCTTCAAATGAATCAACAGTTATATCGCCCTCATGCGAGAGTAGTTCTCTGGTCCTTATGTCATCCCAATCCGTAAGCACGATGTCGCCCTTGGCCTCTGCTCCTACGGACTCCCACTGGCCGGCAGCGTTTTCAACGGCATCTACTGTCGCCTTTACCGAGCCTTCATTGCTTATCAGCATAAGGTCTGTATCACCCTGATTGCTAAAGGTCCACTGGCCATCACCAAGGTCTATATCCAGATCCTGCTGCAAGGTCAGTGAGGTATCCTCATATACACTTATAGTAGTGTTTCCGGCATATATTCCGCCGTCATCAACGCCATCCCCAGCTCCGGCAATAATTGTCAGTTCGGTCTCGCCAGTCAACGTATTACAGAATCCGGGGGGATTACTTTCGTCGAAGTTATTTGCGAGAATCACATCCTGGCCGGCTTGAAGCGTTACGCCTTTTTCCAAATCGGAGTTATAACTCGTATAGGTGTCGTTGTAAAGTACAAGATTTCCACCGGCGGTTACATCGCCGTCCAGATATATACTACCGGGCCAATAATTACCCTGCGGACCCTCTCCGGTTACTGAAATCTCTATATCGCCGCCGGCATCGAGGGTGCTATAGGCATACACATCGCCCCAGGATTCGTAACTCGGTGAATAATCTGAATAACCAGCTCTGCCGGTTATCGTCAGATTACCGCCGGCATCCACAGCTTCTTCAAGCGTGATTTTATTGCCCATAATATCTATATCACCATTAGCAACGAGGGTACCCGAGGCGTGCAAACTGAGGAGCATTGGCTCCGGAGACATATCTGCAATCAGAGTCATATCGCCTGTAACTGTAACATCTTCGTCGAGTGTTACATCTTCTTTTGCTATGGCTACAAGGTCGCCAACATTGGCGATAGCAGCCTGGGACCAGACGTCGCCGGCTGCAAGAACCAATTTACCAACCGGTGAACCTGCTTCTCCGACTGTACCGTTGTTAGTGACAACATTATTGCTATGAGAGGCGACTAAGTCGGTGTCTAAGTTCTGAACGTCAACAATGACGTTGCTGCCGGGCTGACCGAGTCGCATAGTGTCCCCTGCAGCCATTACTACCAGTCCGTCCGGACATAGAATGGAACCATTGTTTATGACGTTTTTTCCTACGAGATAAACGCTATCAGCGGCTGTGATGGTGCCGTTATTCGTCACGTCACCGCTGCCGCCCGAGAATATCATCGGCTGCGTCGGATCATCTACGGCATTGCTGAAGTCCGTGTTTGACATTGCGAGACCGGATGCGACCAACTGTGTGACATTAACAGTAGAATTGTCACCGAAAACGATCCCAGCCGGATTAACGATAAAAACACGGCCGTTAGCCTTGAGCGAACCGAAAATACCGGTTGCCTCTCCACTCGTTATCCTGTTCAATACAGCAGGATTGATGCCGAGCTGGTGAAATTCAGTTAATGCGTCACTGCCAATGTCAAAATTATCCCAGTCGATAACCGTCTTTTCGGCAACGCCTCTTACGTGGAGTTCACCGGTAATACTGTAATCGAACTCACCAACACCACCGTAACCGGTTGGAACACTTCCCCCACTCGGCAGGGCGTCCGAATCCGGAGGCACTTTGGCCATCACGGCCGGCAGCCACGTGTTTAACAACAAGCAAAACGTCAGGAAGTATATGACAACCTTTCTGAGATTTTGCCCTTTCATCTTTCTTCTTAAATTTTCCATCATCCATCCCCAAAATAAAAGTAACAATTGTATTAAAATTCATCCCTGCGCTAAGTATTAGGTCCAACTCCCCCGTCGGACAAACGTAATAATTATCCCCAAATAGATGCGTATTCTCAATACGTATTATTATATCTTTTACGACTCTGTTTGTCAAGAATAAGTTTGCGATTTATTGCTCTGCGGTGTTTAGATCTTCATGAAATGCTCCATTCCAACCTGTGACAATTGGCATAATTTGTGTACGTTCTCTTCATAGCAGCCGCAACATGTCCCATAAATCCGAACAATTTACCGATAGTTCCGCTATACAGGAAAAAGTGATTAGATCCCCCGGAATAAATGAGTAAGAATGGAAGATTAAAACCTGACAGTTTTTTCCGGAGTCCGGCATAAATTTATAAGCAAACTTTTCACTTTTTGGCATTTTTTGATTGCTACGAAGCGGATAATCCTCCTGAATATTATCATACCGATACTTATTCTCGGATTTAACTCTTTATACCAATGTAGAATATGCTTATAATAGACAGGCTGGTCGTATTTAACGCGATGAACCCAAATGAAGTGCCGGGCGGATTTTTCCACCGACTTTTTTTGTTTAATATTGGCTTTTTTACTTTATGGCAAGCTATTTGAAAAATCTGTTACCTTTTGGCGGCAATTGGTCGATTGAATTGATGGCGGAAGAGACTGCTCGCTTTGAGCCATATCTATACGACGACGACAATCAATCACAGGAGAACGGCCAGGCATTCAAATTACCGGAAGTCGTTGGCATCCTGCCGATTCGTAACGCCGTTGCCTATCCCGGCACGATAATGCCTTTAGCGATCGGCCGAAAAAAAAGCAAAGCATTACTTGCCGATACCCAACCTAACGAAACAATCATAGGGCTCTTGGCGCAGCGAAATCCTGAAACCGACAGGCCGGATTTCGATAATCTCTATTCAATCGGAACCGCTATTTCAGTGCTGAAGGTCACAAAATTGCCCCAGGGTTCGATACATGTTGTGGTCCACGGCATAGTCCGCTTTAAAATAATAGAAAAGGTAGCAACAAAACCCTACCTGAAGGCAAGAATCCAGCCGCTAAGCACAAAAGTAAGAAAAACAAAAAAACTCCAGGCGCTCATCGTCAGCGTCCGCCAGGCTGCCAACCGCGTTATCACATTAAGTTCCAACGTTCCGGAAGAAGCATCGGTTCTGCTGGAAAATATCGAAAATCCTTCCGCCCTCGCTGATTTTTTAGCGGCGAATCTCAGCCTCGACATCGCAAAGAAACAGCAGCTACTCGAAGAGCTCGACGCAGCCAAACGCCTCGAACAAATATCCCTTATTCTGGCCCATCAGTTGGAGGTTCTTGAATTAAGTCACAAGATCCAGGGGCGAGTCAGGGAATCGGTAGATAAAAATCAGCGCGAGTATTTCCTACAGGAGCAGTTAAAGGCCATTCAGACCGAGCTTGGCCACAAAGATCTCAGAACTGAAGAGCTCAAGCAGGTCGCTGAGAACATCGCCAAAGCCAGGATGCCCAAAAAAGTGGAGCATGAAGCCCTTCGCGAGTTAGACAGATTAAGTAAAATACCGCCCGCTTCGCCGGAATACAGCGTTATCCGGACATATCTGGACTGGGTCTGCGAACTGCCCTGGTCGATTCAAACCAAAGACCAACTCGATATAAACAAGGCCCAGCGGATTTTAAACACCGACCATTACAATCTGAGCAAGGTAAAAAAACGCATCCTCGAGTTCTTAGCCGTCCGCAAGCTGAACCCTAAAGGCAAGAGCCCCATCCTTTGCTTTGTCGGGCCGCCCGGCGTGGGCAAAACTTCGCTCGGCAAATCCATCGCCAGGGCAATGGGCAGAAAATTTGTCCGCATATCTCTCGGCGGAATCAGGGACGAAGCAGACATCCGGGGACATCGCAGAACGTACATCGGGGCGCTGCCCGGGAGAATCCTGCAGGAGCTGCGAAAGTGCGGAAGTAAAAATCCGGTTTTCATGCTCGATGAGCTGGACAAAATCGGCAGCGACTTCAGGGGCGATCCGGCCAGTGCCATGCTGGAAGTGCTCGACCCGGAACAGAACTTCAATTTCACCGACCACTATCTCGACCAGCCTTTCAATTTATCTTCGGTCATGTTTATTGGGACTGCGAATTATACCGAGCCGGTCCCGCCGGCACTGCGAGACCGAATGGAAGTGATCGAGTTGCCCGGCTACACCGGAACCGAAAAACTCAAAATCGCAAAAAAATATCTCATCCCCCGTCAGCTCAAAGAACACGGCCTTAGTAAAAACCGTTGCGGAATGAAAGACGACGCCGCAATCGCCATCATCAGAGGTTATACGCGAGAGGCTGGTGTGCGAAATCTCGAGAGGAATCTCGCAGCCGTCTGCAGAGCCGTGGCAACTGAAATTGCCAAAGGCAAAAAGAGACGAGCAACCATCGCAAAAAAAGACCTCGCAAAAATCCTGGGCCCGGTACGATTCGAATCGGAGCTGGCGCTGCGAACCGGAATACCCGGCGTCGCAACCGCCCTGGCTTACACGCCGGTCGGCGGCGAGTTGCTCTTTATCGAATCGGCATCCATGCCAGGCAAAGGACTTCTGCAATTGACGGGCCAAATTGGTGACGTTATGAAGGAAAGCGCCCAAGCCGCCTTTTCCATCGTGAAGGCAAACGCGAAAAAACTGAAAATCGAACCGGAAAACTTCAGCAAATTCGATTATCACATCCACGTCCCGGCAGGAGCAATCCCCAAGGACGGCCCAAGTGCCGGCGTAGCAATGTTCACATCGCTGGTCAGCCTGCTGCTCGGCAAGCCCACCCGGCCGGACGTGGCAATGACAGGGGAAATTACGCTGCGTGGCCTGGTCCTGCCAATCGGCGGCCTGAAAGAGAAAATCCTCGCTGCCAAACAGACCGGCATAGAAACCATCATCCTGCCCGCTAGAAATAAAAAGGACCTGCCCGAAGTCCCGAAGGAAGCAAGAAAAGGACTGAAATTCGAATTCGTCAAAAACACCGACGAAGCATTGAAAATCGCCCTGATTACCGACTGAATCCTTACTGCCATCCCAAAGGAAGGAACCGACTATTGAGCTTCGTGTTTCACATGGGACTTTGAGGATTTGAATATGCCAAGACCCATTTTTGCTGATTCGAATGCAATTTTATCTTCAGGAATCTCTAAAGGATTTATCAAAATCAATTCCTCTATTTCAGTTCTACCAAAATCTGTGGGCAGAGCATCGATTTTACAGTAGAAGAACAAATCACAAGTATGATAAAGCACATCTTCGTATTTATATATGTTCGGATAAGACCCCAAATATCTCGGCTCTCTGAGATCTATTTGTAATTCTTCTTTTATTTCTCTTTTTATCGCTTCTTCGGCGGATTCTGCCGGATCCACAAAGCCGCCCGGCAAGTCCAGCTTGCCCTTGCCCGGGTCTTTGGTTCTCTCGATTAAGACAATCTTCTTATCGCATTCCAATATCGCTGCTACCGCGGCGGCGACATTGTGATAATAAGTGAAAGAGCAGTCCCGGCAACTGACTTTTTTCATGTCACCGAAGAATATGTCACCTGACCCACAGGACGGGCAGTAATTGAACGGTTTTATTTTTTCAGATAAGTGCATTAGCAAGCGGGCTCCCCAAGCATCATTTCAAGCTCAATCTCATCCCGCAATGGAATACCATCGGCTCCGGTTAACGGTACGGGTTTGAGGTTTCGGGCGAATTCGATCGCATTACGATTAATCTTAACCATCGCGAAGCCGCGTTTCTGATAAAAACGCAGCGCGTTCATATTGTCATTTGTCGTGACAAGCCACAGCCGCTTGCATCCGGATTCGTAGGCCGCTCCTTTAACTGCGTTAATCAGGCCTGTGCCGATACCCACGCAGGGCTGTACACTGTCAAGGCTCACAACCTCGCAATCGCCGGCAACAATTTTATACGTCAGAAGGCCGACCTTTTTCTCTCCCTCTGTCGCGACAAAACCGGGCAGATCCCTGCAATGATATACTTCGTAATGAGCGGCAACAAATTCCGCTCCCCACCTCTCGGTGATGAATTGCGCAATCCAATCCCCATCATCTGAATCGACCGGACGAATAAAAATATCCGACAATATCGTTTCCCTTCAAACAAGTTTATCAATTATTGTTTAAACGACGATTCTATGAGTCATTGACAGCATTCGCCACCTTTATTACATCGGCCATTTCCGCCACGTCATGGACGCGAACGACAGAGACGCCAGCCGCGGCGCAAAGGGCTACGGTCGCGGCCGTGCCGAAAATTCTGTCGGCGGGTTTTTCTTTGCTGGTGATGCTGCCGATGAACCTCTTTCGGCTGGTGCCGACGAGAACCCGGTAACCGGAGCCGACAAATTTATCGATATTTCTCAGCAGCGAAAGATTGTGCTGAAAAGTCTTGCCGAAACCGATACCGGGATCGATGAAAATCATACTTTTTGCTATGCCCAATCTCTCTGCCCGCTTTGCCCGGCCCAGCAGGAATTCCAGAACCTCGCCGACGACATCATCATATTTAGGCTCAATCTGCATCGTCGCCGGCGTGCCCTGCATGTGCATCAAAACAACGGGCACCTGCCGCTCGGCCGCCAATTCGCCCACTCGCTCGTCGCTCAGAGCGGTAATGTCGTTTATCATTGCCGCCTCTGCTTCCAGAGCAGCCTGAGCAACTTCAAATTTGTATGTATCAATGCTAACCGGTACATCAGTTTTTTCGCAAAGTGCTTCGATGACCGGCGTCACCCGTTGTATCTGCTCATCAATCGAAACCGAGTCCGAACCCGGCCGGGTCGATTCGCCGCCGACGTCGATAATAGCGGCGCCATCGGCCGCCATTTTCAGGCCGTGCTCGACAGCCTTATCGGAATCGAAGAATTCACCCCCGTCGCTGAAGGAATCCGGCGTCACATTCAACACCCCCATCACGACACAACCAGCCGAAAAATCCAGCCTTCCCCTCGGCCATTCAACAATGTTTTGGCCGCAACTTTCCACTTTTGCCTTTTTACTTTTCACTTTTGACTTCTTTAAATCCGATCCCGATCAGCTTTTTGGCCAAATTGGAGTTAGTGTTTTTGATAATCATCCTGGTATTCTCAAATTCCCTTCGGATGGGATAATTCTTCCGCAGGCTGTCAAAATATTCGCCCCTGTTTTCCGCCGGCTTATCCAAAACACGCCGGAGTCTCGTATCGTCCTTGTCAATCCGGTAGATTTTCTGCACAGCACTCAACAACGCATCCTGATCGCTGGCGATATTCGGATTGACCTTCAATTCCGGCACAGCGGGCTCGGGCAGGAAATCCTCCAGATCGAACTTCGGCTCCACGGCAAAATATTCGCAGGCCGCTTTGTATATCATAATCATTCCTGCAATCTTGCCATCCAGCGAATAACCTGCAATATGCGGCGTGCCGAGATCTACCATTTTCAGAAATTCGATATCAATATCCGGCTCGTTTTCCCAGACGTCCAGCACGACAGCCCGCAGCCGACCCGAACGTATGGCCGATTTCAACGCACTGCTGTCAACCACTCCGCCACGGGAAGCATTGATAAAAACGCATCTTTGCCTGAGCGATTTGAAGAACTTCTCATCAGCCAAATGATACGTCTTATCCGGACCTTCGAACGTCAACGGTGTATGGAACGTAATAAAATCACAATTGAAAAGCTTTTCCAACGGCAGATATTTCGCATCGCCGGTTTGCCTTTGCAGGGGCGGGTCATTCAGATAAACGGCCATCCCCATGGCCGCACATTTCTTGGCCACCCTGCTGCCAACATTACCCACACCGATAATGCCGATCGATCTGCCCTCCAGGTCGAGAGCATATCTTTGTCCGATATCCAGCAGTCCGGCAATAACATATTCTGCGGCCGAGTTGGCATTCGAGCCCGGCGCCGATGTAAAACCTATATCGTTCCGGCGAAGAAAATCAATATCGACATGGTCGAACCCAATCGTAGCGGTCGCCACAAAACGCACCTTGCTGCCGGCCAGCAGCTTTTCATCGACCGGCGTAATACTGCGCACAAGAAGAGCATCCGCATCGGCAACCACGTCCGGCGTTATTTCCCGGCCCCCGACAACCGTAACCTCGCCGATGGAAGAAAAACACTCTTTGACAAACGGAATATTCGCATCTGCAACAATTTTCATCATACTTTGTATCTCGTATTTCGCTTTATCATGCTAAAGCTCGAAACCTGCAATCTGCGTCCCGCAATCAGGACACTTCGAATCTTTTATACTATTAGTAGCGATTCTGTAACCAATACGTTCGATCAACATCCGGCCGCAATTATAGCAGAACGTACTTTCAGATGTCGAGCCCGGCACGTTGCCGAGATAAACGTAATGCAGCCCGGCGGATTTGCCAATCTCGAAGGCCCGCTCCAGACTGCTTATAGATGTGGGAACCGAATCCATATACTTGTATTGCGGATGGAACCGGCTGATATGCCAGGGGACATCCGCGCCGGCGTTATCCACGATAAAACCGGCAAGTTCTTTCAACTCATCATCGGAATCGTTTTGGCCGGGCACCAGCAGCGTCGTAATCTCAAGCCAGATGTTCGTCTCTTTCGCTATGTAGCTGATAGTATCCAGCACCGGTTGCAATCTTGCCTTGCAAAGCCGCTCGTAATAATCCTCGCTGAAAGCCTTCAGGTCAACATTGATCCCGTCGAGCCAGTCGGCCGCGAAGTCTATCGCCTCGGTCGTCATATAACCGTTACTGACGAAAACGTTCGCTAAGCCTCGCTTCTTTGCCATGCGTCCGCAATCGTTACATAACTCCATAAAAACTGTCGGCTCGGTATAGGTGTAAGCCATGCTCTTGCAACCGCTGCGAACAGCCGCTTCGACAATTTGCTCGGGAGCGATGGATTCGCCGTCAATTCGACCATCCTCGACCGCGGCCTGGCTAATCTGCCAGTTCTGGCAAAACTCACAGCGAAAATTACAGCCCATCGTCGCAACCGAAAAACTGCGCGAGCCGGGCTGAAAATGAAACAAAGGCTTTTTCTCGATAGGATCGGGATTGGCCGAGCACACTTTGTCATACGTCAGCGAATACAGCACACCGTCGATATTCCTGCGTACACAGCACCGGCCGAGCTTGCCGCTATCGATCACGCAGCGCCAGTTGCACAGCTTACAGCGAACCTTCCGGTCCCCATCTGTGTCCCAAAGCACTGCCTTTTTGAGATTTGTTTCTTCAATCGCCATTGTCCAGCTTCCTGCCCTTTCCCGTCATTCGGAACGAAGCGAAGAATCTCGCTCCGAGACGGATATACCACCATCACGGCCGCGTAACAGGGAATCGGCCTGCCATTTAGTGTACCACTTCCGGCGGCATACGCAAAAAAATAATACTTTTCGACAAACAGCCCAGAAACGAAAAGTTCGATTGCGTAGCTGTCCGGGAACGATACAATATCATATAAGGCGTACGTTATGAAATCGGGCAACCGTTCTGAAAAAAGTAGAATTGGAGGCAATGCTGGCACATGACAATTCGCGTAAAACTGGATGATATAATTGAAGGATTGGAATTTCAGTCGGACGAAAGCTCCTCGTTCCTGAACAAAAAAACCGGCGATGTGATCCTTATGACCGATTACGCCATGCAGGCCGCCGAAGATGACGAACCCCTTGAAGAACTGGAGGGCTGGGAGCGGGATCTCGTCGCTATCGCCAGGGAAATATTAGCCGAGACCGGTCAGTACATCTCATTGCCCACGAAGTTCGACATCGATGATTACAGCATCATGGAGAGATTCTGCATGTCTCTGGACAACCAGAAAATCAGCGATATTCTTTGTGACCTGATAAGCGGCAGCGGCGCCTTTCGACGATTCAAAGATGCGGTATATAAATACGGCGTTGAAGAAGAATGGTACAAATACCGCGACAACGCCATAAAAGAAATCGCAATCGAATGGTGTCGGGAAAATAATATCGAATTCGAAAACTAATGGTGTATGCTCCGCACGCCGTCCGTTATGCGCCCATGCTATCGGAGAGCGTAAGCTCGAGCTATTACTTTGACGGGATGGGTAACCTGTTTATCACCCAGATGCCCAATCTGCATACCGCAGGCGGCGCATTCGGTTAGCACATTTCCTGTTGAGCTGTTTTCGAGGGCCTTTTTCAGACTTGAAGCGATTTGTGAGGAGAGTTCGTAGTTTTTCTTTTGCATTCCGAACGTTCCGGCCAGGCCGCAACAGCCGGCTTTTAGATCGGTGACTTTGACGCCGCAAAGCTCCTGCAGGAGTTTAATGCTCGTCGTTCCATTACCGACGGCGTACAAGTGGCACGGCATATGATAAACATACTCGTCGGTTATCGGCTTTGCCGGTGACTTCAGCTTCTTTTGTGTATGCAGTTCGAGCAGGTAATGCATCAACTCGAAGGTGTGATCCGAGACAAGTTTCGCATCCTCACCCAACACAAAATGCCTCAGCTCCTGCTTCAGACACAACGCAGCACTCGGCTCGGAACAGATAATCTTGTAACCGTCGCGGACCGCTTGAGCCAGGTGCTCGACATTGTATGCCAGATCTTTTCTCGCTTTATTGGTATCGCCATAGACCATTGCTGGCAACGGCGCGGGGAGCTGCCTGGGCAAAATAACCTCGATATTGTTATGCCGCAGCACATCGAGCACGGCAAAGCCCAGCTCGTGGTCGTTATAATTTGCATACGTATCGACAAAATAGGCCACCTTATCGATCGGCGTTTCTATCGGCTCGCACGAAGCCAGATACTTACGGCCAGCCTTCAGGAACGAGCCTCGCTTGAACCGGGGCATGCTTCTTCGCTTATCGAAGCCGGCAACCTTCTCCAGCAGCAGCCCGAACAATGGCAATCGCATTACAAGATTCGAGATGGGCGAGAAAATGCTGCCCATTAAGCTCATATAGCGATTTTGACTTAGTAACCGCTCGGTACGCCGCAGACCCCTTTGTTTGACGTACCGGGCCCTGGCCGTCATCATCAGCTTGGAAATATCCACGCCGGAGGGACATTGCAGCATGCAGGCCTTGCAATTCACGCATAGATCGAGAAATTTTCTGAACTCGGCCGACTCGAAATCTTTGTCGTCCATCTGTCCCGTCACCCAGAAGTGTAGTAGATTCGCCTTGGCCCGCGAGCTGCCCAATTCCTCGCCCAGCGCCCGAAATACAGGACACATCCGCAAACCGGATTCGGTGCTAAGGCAAAGCCCGCAGCCGTAGCACTGCTCAATTTCCAGGGCAAGCTCATCTTCTTCGAAGAGCAAATCTGTCTTCATTCTCTCCGGCAGAGGTTTATGCGCCCTTCTGAGATTCTTGACCATCACATCCGGGTCGCTATTAATTATCTTGCCCGGATTCATGAGGCCATCGGGATCGAAGATGTTCTTGATTCTGCAGAGTAGTTCGTAATATTCGTCACCGTATTGTTTCCGGATGAACGCCGCTCTGACCAGACCATCAGCGTGTTCGCCGCTGATTGAGCCGCCCAATGACCAGGCGAGCGAGAAAACATCGTTTGCAATGGCCCGCATTTTCTCGACGTCGGCCGGGTCGCTCAAATCCAGAAATGGGCGTAAATGCAGCTCGCCATCGCCCGCATGGCCGAAGAAGGATACCGCGAAATCATATTGCCTGCCAATCTCCTGCAAGCCTGTGATGTAGTCCGCGAGCCGAAGATGATCGACAGAGACATCCTCCATAAATTCCGCCGGGTGTTTTTTACTCCTTTTTCTATATAGCAGCGGCCCAGCGTCCTTTCTCGATTTCCACACTCGCGCTTGCCGGGCCGGCTCAAAAATAATCCTCCGCCCGCTCGCCAGTTGCCCGACCGCCGAATCGGTCTTATCTATTTTCTCTTTCACCTGCTGCTGCGTTTGACCAACATGCTCAACGAAGAGAACCGCTTCGGCATCGGCAGGAAGAATATCCCGATACTCGGCCAATGCCTTGAACGCCAGATCTATAAGAGTCTTGTCCATCAACTCACAGGTTGAGGCCCCGCTGTCAACAATCGCTGGTACCGCCCTAGCCATTTTCTCAAGCGAGTCAAACTCAAGCTGCAACAGCCCTTTTGACGCCGGAACAGGAACCGTCCTTAGCGTAATCTTCGTAAAAATCGCCAGCGTCCCTTCCGAGCTCGCCATCAGACGGGCCATATCAATCCGCCCATCGTGACATACTCCCGCGATGTTATATCCGCTTCGATTACGCTTCGTCTGGGGCAATGCCTTATTGATAATCGCCTCATTTTCAGAGAGGACGGACAAACACTCTTTTGCGATCGAGGCAACTGCGTCGTCTTTCACCTGTTCCGGATCAATATCGTTTTTGAGCTCGACGATGTTACCGTCCGCAAGAACCGCTTCAATTGCCTCGACGTAGTCACTCATATAGCCGTACTGGAGCGAATGAGAACCGGTGGAGTTATTAGCAACACATCCCCCAATTACAGCGCGGTTGGCGCTGGACGGATCGGGTCCGATTTTCCTGCTGAACTGGGCCAGATAATTATTCAAATCGTCCAGGACTACCCCGGGCTCACAAGTAACCGTCCGGCCATTATCCTCTGCGCCGACGATTTTTTTCATATACCGCGTCATGTTGAAGACGATGCCGTCAGACAAAGACTCGCCGGCCAGGCCGCTGCCCGCTCCGCGAGCGACGACCGGAATCGCTTCGGCGGCGGCATACCCGACTACGGCGGCAACGTCAGCAGCGTCGCGAGGCGCTACGACACATCGAGGCACTATCCTGTAAATGCTCGCATCGGTGCTGTAGGCGGCTCTGTGCAGGACGTCGGCATAGACATCTCCCCGCACAACGCCGGCTAAATCAGAAGCAATTTGCTCAGGTTCCTTATTCATGATTACTTCAGTGCTGCTCCTAATTATTGCTCGAAATCACGAGGCAGGAACTGGGCCTGGGACATGGTTCCACTCATCCGCAGGACTGCAAGGTCATCATCATCGACCTTGCCATTGATGAAGTGTTGAACGACAGGATGGGGATGATTACGAATATGGTCTGCGTCACCGTCGGCAATAATTTTGCCTTTATGTAACATAATAATGCGGTCCGCGACTTTATAGGCACTTGTCATATCGTGCGTGACAACAACCGATGTGACGTTTAGCTCTCTTTGCAGTTTCAGAATCAGCTCGTTGATCACATCCGACCGGATCGGGTCCAATCCGGTGGTCGGCTCATCATACAAAATCACTTCCGGATTGAGAGCGATCGCCCGTGCCAATGCCACTCTCTTGCGCTGCCCCCCGGAAAGCTTCGCGGGATAATAATTTTGATAACCGTCAAGCCCAACCATCGCCAGCTTGGATTTCACCAGTTCCTCGACCTGCCTGAAGTCGGGCATATCAGAATGTTGTCTTAAGGGGAATATGATGTTTTCGAAAACGCTCAAGCTGTCAAACAGCGCGCCTCCCTGGAAGAGAAAGCCGTAATGCGTCCGTATTTCATTCAACTGACGCTCACTCAGATTGTCGATTCGCTGCCCTTTGAAGTAAACTTCGCCGGAAGTCGGTCTTAACAAAAGGATCAAATGTTTTATTAAGACCGTCTTGCCGCATCCGCTCGGGCCAATAACAACGGTTGTTTTACCCTTTTCGACGGTCAGCGAGACATTATCCAGAACAACATTGGCACCGAACTTCTTGGCTATGTTGTTAAGGACAATTATTCCATTGCCGTTACCTGCCTGTACGTCGTTTTCCTTGCTGCCCTGTTTCACTTTACGCCTTCTTCCATCATCAAACCAGACTTCTGAGTGACCAGAATGTATTGTAAATCGATTTGAAAATCACCGCCAGTGCAAAATCCAGCGCCAATATGGAAATGAAACTCGCCACAAACGCTTCCGTGCAGGCTTGTCCGACGCCATGGGCCCCTTCTTTGCATGTAAAGCCCTTGTAGCAGCTAATCACTGCAATAGCCACCCCGAAGAAGAGACCCTTTATAATGCCGATCGAGACATCCCAAAGCTCCACGCCGGACGCACTAAAACTCCAATAGGCCCGGCTGTTAATCTCCAATTGAACAACGCTCACGAAATACCCGCCGACAATACCCATTAAATCTGCGTAGATAATCAGAAACGGCGTCAGCAGCAGGCACGCCAGAACCCGCGGTGCAGCAAGATATCGTATCGGGTCCGTACCCATACTCCTGATCGCATCAATCTGTTCGGTTACATTCATCGTTCCCAGCTCGGCGGTCAAAGCTCCCCCAATACGCCCGGCCAGCATAACAGCCGCAAGTACAGGTCCCAATTCCTTTACTACAGAAATATTAATCAAAACACCCAAGTGCTCTTCCAGCCCCATACCCGCAAGCTGATCATACGCCTGAACCGCCAATGTCATCCCCACAAAAGCTCCGGTGATCATAACAACAGGGACGCTGCGAACGCCGATAATATTCATTTGGGTCCATATCAATGGATACGTGCATGGGCTCAGACAGCTCCGGAAAGATGCCATTATCGCCTGCCAGGAAAAACGAGCGAAGCGTCCCATATTGCTTATCCCCCCAATCGTCTTTGCTCCCACCATTCCAATAATCATATTTTGCTCCTAATGCAAACCTCAGGACAAGTTCCACAACTTCTCTTCCATAGTAAATTGCTCACAGTCAGTAGTCAATCGTCAATTATCAGATTAAAAGGCTCTTCGACTCGCCGTTTTAAATCCCATGCTCGACAATAATGCCTAAAAAAATACTATTTCTCATAAAACCACTACCCTGATATGTCGATAATTTTCGAATGGAATGAAGACCATTTAGTTATGGGACATAATAAATTGTCGATCAGAATACATTGGCAGGCATTTTGCTTATTGGCGAACTCTGTTCAACCTCTTTGGAAGTATATAAAGGGTCAATCGTATGAGTAAGTGGATTCCTGTTTTGGCAGTTGATGACGATGAGTGTATCCGCAAAGCCTTGAAACGCAACCTGAAACTATACGGATTCAAGGTTTATCTGGCTAAAGATGGGCTAACCGGACTCAAACTCGCACAGGAAAAGAGACCCATATTTATCTTATTGGATTGGATGATGCCGGAAATGGACGGATTGGAAGTCCTTTCTGAGCTTAAGCACGATGAAAGAACAGAACATATACCAGTATTCATGCTGACGGACAGAGGAATGATAGGCGATTTAGATCAGGCCTTTGAGATAGGAGCTGATGATTACATTACAAAGCCGTCGGACCTGACACAGTTAGGCAAAATCGTTAAAACTAAATGGGAAAAATATACAGAACCGGCTGATGTCCGATAAGGCCGGGTAGTTGTTGCAGAAAGAAGGTTTTACGTTCTGTAATCATTTTATTTAAGAAAGCATTGTTTTCAATGATAGGTGTATTTACGAAATTTAATTGCGTCTCCAGCAAACAACCGCTGTGCAATTATGTCACAAATATACAGGGCAAAAAAAATGGATATAAAACGTTTAACTAAAAAGGCTGTCTTAGTGGCGATATTCATAGCAATTATTGCCGGTGTTTTTTGGCTGTCACAAAAGAAAGTCACAACAGATACCATGCATTGTGCTCTTATCACCATTATGACAGCGGCTGTTCTTACGTATTTTTATAACAGATACTTCTATGATACTTTTACACCGCTGAAGCCTGTAAATAATCCCAATCAAGAAGCCATAGATCTCCGTACACGCCACAAGCTCCTTGAAGAAAGTGCACGCCACAAACGTCTCGAAGAAAAGGTCCGTAAGCTCAGTACAGAACTATCAGCCACCAAGCTGAAACTCGAAGCGGAAATTGCAAATCGGCCGCTGGACCAGAGACAATTACAGCAGCGTCTTAAACATCTCAATTGTTTATATGGGCTGTCAAAAATTGTTAATCGTCAGGAAATTCCATTAGAGCAAATATTCCAGGAAACTGTCTCTCTGATTCGCGACGCATACAAGTATCCTAACGCCATGTGTTTAAGAATCAATTTTGACGGAATTCAATATAAAACAGACAACTTCAAAAAAAGTGAATTTAGCAGGAAAACCAAGATTAAAGCACACGGAGAGAATGTGGGTGCTATTGAGGTTTACCACCTTGGAGGATATTTTAAAAACGGCGAAGAACCGTTCCTTAAAGAAGAAGATGATCTGTTAAATGCAGTTGCCGAATGGCTTGGCAGCATTGCAGAACGCAAGAAGGCGGAAGAAAAACTGCGATTATTCAGAAATTTAATAGAACGGTCAAATGACTGCATTTTTGCGGTAGAACCTAAATGGGGCCGCTTCCTGGACGTAAACAACAGAGCGTGCGACAGTCTCGGATACACGCGCAAAGAATTACTTAACATGATGACCATTAAGGACATAGAAGTGTCTATGCCGGACGATTCCTACTGGCAAAAACAAATAGAACAACTCAAAGAAAAGAATGATATTGTTAAACAGGACCGATACAAGCGCAAGGACGGATCGACGTTTTTTGTTGAGACAAGCCTGAAACTCGTAACCCAGGAAAAACAAGACTATATAATAGCGATTGCACGGGACATCACGGAACGCAAACGAGCGGAAGTCAAGCTTAAGACAGCTCAGGAAAAATTGCTCGAGACGGCACGCGAGGTTGGCATGGCCGAGGTGGCAACCGGAGTGCTGCACAATG
Organism: uncultured Pirellulales bacterium; assembly: GCA_964612465.1. Classification (GTDB taxonomy): domain Bacteria; phylum Planctomycetota; class Phycisphaerae; order Sedimentisphaerales; family Anaerobacaceae; genus JAFGPJ01. Next base: position 7,287 of record CAZTDF010000026.1, on the reverse strand, counting down.
TAGGCAATGTACTCAACAGTGTCAGCGTTACCGCCGAGTCGATTCAGAAGAGAGTTCGTAATTCAAAAATCTCTTATCTTTCCGACGTCGTAGATCTGTTCGAAGAACACGCAAATGAACTGAGCACGTTTATGATAAATGAAGAACGGGGCAAAAAAATTCCTGCCTTTCTGGCCAACCTCTCCAAAGAGTTGATCGATGAACAGGAACGCTGCCTCGAAGCACTGGAGGCATTAACCAAACATGTTCAGCATGTAGGCGATATTATCCAGCTTCAACAATCGCACAGTAAAACGAAAGGTCTGATCGAGCCAACTTCCATTGCGGAACTTGTGGAAGATACGATTCAAATAAACGCCGAGGCAATAACACGAAACAGCGTGGAAGTGAAACGGGAAATCTCGAATCTGCCGACCCTCCTGCTCGACCGCCATAAGGTTTTGCAGATTTTGACGAACCTAATCAGCAATGCTATACATGCCCTGTCCACAAGTAACCGAGACGACAAGATTCTTAAGATACGTGTGAAAGAACCGAAAAGCGGATTTCTCCGGATCGACGTGTGCGATAACGGCATCGGAATCCCTAAAGAGAACTTAACTCGGATCTTCGAGCACGGTTTCACAACCAAGAAAACGGGGCATGGATTTGGACTGCACAGCACCGCTCTGTCAGCAAATGAATTAAGCGGTTCAATAACAGCCCATAGCGATGGACCCGGAAAAGGCGCAGTTTTCACAGTTGAATTACCCTTTAAAACACAGGAGGCTAAAAAATGAGCAAAGCAGAAAAAGAAATGACTCACCGTATTCTGGTCATTGACGATAATCCCAGTATTCATAAGGATTTTCAAACCATCCTTGTTGATGAAGAAGAGAGCGCGACTCTGAACGAGCTTAGGAACCAGGTTTTTGGCGACAAAAACAATGAACCCACTATCAAAAGCGTTTACGAACTTGACTTCGCGTCTCAGGGAAAAGAGGGATGCGAGAAGATTAGAGTGGCTTGCTCTGAAAATCGCCCGTATGAGTTGATTTTCGTCGATATGCGGATGCCGCCGGGCTGGGACGGTCTGAAAACGATCGAGCATATTTGGGAAATCGATCCCAAAGTCCAGGTGGTCATCTGCACGGCCTATTCGGATTATTCCTGGGGAGAAATCACCGAGCGGCTCGGAAGGTCGGAAAACCTCTTGATTCTCAAGAAACCATTCGACAGCGCTGAAGTGGCGCAACTTACCAGCGCCCTGACGGAGAAATGGATCCTCGCCAGAAAAGCCTCCCTGAAAACCGAACAGTTGGAACAAATGGTGAAAGAACGAACAGATGAGCTGACAGAAACCAACAAGCATCTCAAACAGGAAATAACAGAGCGTGAAGAAGCTGAGCGGAGGCAGGCTGAACTGATCGAAAAAGTGGATAACATCAATAAGGAATTGAAGGATTTCGCATCCATCGTTTCGCACGATTTAAAGGCCCCGCTGCGCGGCATTAAGAGCCTCGCGACCTGGATATTAGACGACTGCTCGGATAAGCTTGGTAAGCAAGGCAACGAGCAAATGAACCTGCTTTTGGGTCGGGTCGAGCGGATGTACAATCTAATTGACGGCGTCATCCAATATTCGAAAGCCGGTCGGACAGAGGAAAAAAACGTTCAGGTGAATCTTGATGATTTTATCCCGGAAGCAATTGATATGCTTGTTCCGCCGGAAAATATATCGATTACAATCGAAAACACGATGCCTGTTATCGAATGTGCAGAGACTCACATCATGCAACTGTTCCAGAACCTGCTGAGTAACGCCATAAAATATATGGACAAACCCCAGGGCCAGATAAAGGTCGGCTGCGTTGAGGAAGACGGCTTCTGGAAATTCAGTATCGCTGATAACGGGCCCGGCATCGAAGAAAAGCACTTTGAAAAAATCTTCAAAATGTTCCAGGCATTGTCTGTCAGCGAAGATTTTGAAGGCACAGGCGTAGGACTGACAATCGCAAAGAAAATCGTGGAATTATATGGTGGTCATATATGGGTGGAATCAAAAATTGGCAAAGGAAGTACATTCTTTTTTACGCTGCCGAAGCAAGAAATGGGGGTAATAAATGCAAAACTCGAAGCCAATATTGCTAATTGAAGACGACGACGTCGATGTGATGACAGTAAAACGCGCCATACGAGACTTGAAGGTCACAAACCAACTGGTTTCAATAGGTGATGGCGAAGAAGCAATCGAATATCTGAGAACTGAGAGTACTACAAAGCCTTGTATTATCCTGCTTGATTTGAACATGCCGAAGATGGACGGTGCTGAATTTCTGAAAATCGTAAAAGAAGACAAGGCTTTAAAAAAAATACCTATCGTAATACTCACTACATCCAACTCAGACCGCGATGTGATCGAAAGCTTTGAGCGCGGTGCTGCCGGTTATATGGTCAAATCTGTTGATTATGAAAAGTTTGTGGAAACTATCAGGGCTATTGACCAGTACTGGACTCTAAGCAAGTTACCCTCGAATGGAGAATAAGATTATGGAAAATACGAGATACAAGATTCTGCTCATCGAAGACGATGAACTCGATCAGATGGCTTTTAAGCGTTTTGTAGACAACAACGCCATTCCATACGATTGCACATTATCTGGTTCTGTTTCGCAAGCAAAGCAGGTATTGAACTCGAACCAGTTTGATATCATCATTACCGATCACTCACTTGGGGACGGTACGGCATTTGATATCCTTGAGTTGGCAAAGAACATGCCCGTGATCGTTGTCACGGGAGCCGGCGATGAGGAGACAGCAGTCAAAGCATGGAAGGCCGGCGCTTATGATTATCTGGTTAAAGACATCAACCAGAATTATCTTAAAGCCATTCCGATAACCGTCGAGAATGCCATCAGACATAACATGGTCGAAAAGAAACTCCAATTGCTCTCGGGTGCCGTGATGAGCACGGATGATAGTATCTACATTACCGATATGCAGGGCAAGATTGCCTACGTCAACAAGGCGTTCTGTAAAACTTACGGCTACAAAGAGGAAGAAATTGTCGGACAAAACGGCAACCTCCTCTGGATAGGAAAACATCAAAGCCAGAATACAAGAAGCGTTTTCCAGACCAAAACGATGGGAAGTGGCTGGGAAGTCGGTTTTTATCACCGACGAAAAGACGACAGCGTCTTTCCGGTGTCTCTTTCGAGAGCGAATATTAAGGATACAAATGGACATGATGTCGCAATTGTCGGAGTGGCTCGCGACATTACCGAACGGATTCTTATCGAGGACGAGTTAAGAACTGAAAGTGTGAAATTAAAGAAGAAAAATCAGGTACAAAACGAAGTGGCAACTATGGTCACCGAAGCTTTGCAAAGACTACTGGAAGACGCCAACATCGAGACCGCCAAAAGAGTGGTAAGTGACTACCTCGATATTACAAAAATCGATACCGACAAGATGGAACTGGGCAAACGGGAATTTAATTTTAGTTCGCTGGTCTCACAGGCTGTAGAGGCCTTCCTGCCGCTCGCGGCTGAAAAGAACATCGAACTGAAAAATTTGACACCCCCTTGTGAACTTGTTGTCAACGCCGATTATGACAGGATGGCACAGGTGCTGATCAATCTTCTCAACAGAGCGATAAAGTTCTCTCCCGTGAACGGTCATGTCAGCGTGCGAGTCAAAGATGTCGATAATGAGCTTACAGTAGAAATACAGGACGAAGGTCAACCTATCGAACGTGACGAGATACACAGAATTATCAGTCGCCCTGACTTGATCAAAGAACAGTTCCATACCGGCCGAGAAGACCTTATTCTTGGTCTGCGGATAGCCAAAGAATTCATCGAAATGCACGGCGGACACATATGGGCTGAAAGCTCAGATAACAAACAAAACATTTTCTGCTTTACCGTGCCAAAATCAGGCGTCCGACAAGAAGGCAATATGCAAATATCCTCCGCAGATGCAAACTAAGACCTCCCTACAGGTGTGCGTAAGAGCATCAAAGGAGACCTAAGTCAAGCAAGCGGAGTCCTGCATGAGTAGCGGCAACTCACTACATATATGAATAAAATTATAGATACAGAAAAACGGGAGAGCAAAATCGGCCTTTCAGGCCTCCGAGCACAAAGGTAACAATCTATGAAAATAAGACAAAAACTGATTTTAGGATTTGTAGGCATTGCATCGCTGGTAGGTGTTGTAGGGATTATGTGCGTTAACACAAGCCAGAGAGCATTACAAAAGTCCATCGGAGAAAGTTCCGTTGCTCTGGCTGTCGAAACGATGGATAAGATCGACAGAAATATTTATTACACAATCGAAGAGTTTCAGGCCTATTGCAGCGATTTAACATTACAGGAGATTATTGCAAAATCAAATTGGGAATTTGAAAAGCTGGAAAACCTTCAGGAGTACATTGATGAAAACAACAACGAATGGATTTCTGCGCAGAAAGAAACAACAACACCATTAATGCAGGAATTATTGAATAACAAGCTGTCAGAAGAACTCAAAGAAAAAATCGGATTCCACGAAGAAAAGCAAGGATATAAAGTGTTCGGCGAAGTCTTCGTGACAAACAAGTACGGAGCGAATGTAGCTTTAACAGAAAAAACCTCTGATTACAGGCAGGATGACGAACTATGGTGGGAAAAAGCAAGGGATAATGGTTTATATGTAGGTGATGTCGAATACGATGAAAGTTCGGGTATTCATTCTACTGCCATCGCGATAAGAAGCGATGACGAAGAGGGGAATTTTAATGGAGTAGTAAAGGTCGTTTTGAATATCGAAGAAGCAATTGACATAATCAGGAAAACGAAAGAAATTATAAGATACAACAACGCAGAGTTTAAGTTACTTGACAGAAACGGCAGGGCAATTTTTGACCAATCAGGAGAGTTTAAGTTTTTCGAAGATAAATCTAACAGTGAATTTTTTAAGAAATTAGCGGGTAACAGCGGATATTTACGAAAGAAAGCAGAGGACGAGAATGAGGGAAAAATAGAATTAATGGCCTTCGCTCGCTCACAAGGTTATAATGACTATGAAGGTCTCGGCTGGATTTTAACAATTGAGTACCAGACAGCAGAGCTGTTTGCCCCCGTTGTTCAATTAAGAAACATCATACTTAGCATTTCATTAGCGCTGACAATACTGGCCGTTATACCCGGTATTCTTATCTCTAACTATATTTCCAAGCCCCTTTCGAAACTCAAAGCCGCCATGAACGAAATCAGCAAAGGGGATATGGGCATCAAGGTTGACATTAAAAGAAATGACGAAATCGGCCAATTGGCCAATGCTTTCAACCAAATGGTCAAACATCGCAAGCAGGCCGAGGAGGCGCTGCGGATCAGCGAAGGAAAACTCGGCGCTATGCTGCGTGCTATCGCTGATGACATTGCCGTGATAGACAATGAGCTGAATATCATCTGGACAAATGATGTGGCCAGGGAAATATTCGGTGACGATATTGTCGGCAGAAAATGTTATGAAGTATACCATCAAAGAAATGAGCCCTGCGAACCCTATCCATGTCCTACCCTCCAGGCATTTCAAGATGGCAACATCCACCAGTACGAATCCCAGATAACAGGCAAAGACGGCAAATGCAGACATATCCATACTATCGCCAACGTGGCGTTAAGAGACGAAGACGGGAAACCAACAGGAGTGCTGGAGATCTGCAGGGACATCACAGAACGTAAGCGAATGGAGGAGGCACTCCGCGAAAGCGAAGAAAAATACAAGAATTTGTTCGAACAAATGAGTAGTGGTGTAGGAGTATACGAAGCAATCGATAACGGAAATGATTTCGTTATAAGGGACTTCAACCGGACCGGTGAGAACATTGAACACATAGACAGAGAAGATATCATCGGAAAGCAGGTAACTGAAGTATTTCCCGGCATAAACGAATTCGGATTATTAAATGTGTTCAAACAAGTTTGGGAAACTGGGAAGACAGAATACTTCCCGGACGCTCTATACATGGATAAGAGCGGTCGTCGTGGCTGGCGGGAGAACTGGGTTTACAGGTTGACCACCGGCGAAGTAGTAGCTGTTTATAATGATATCACAGAACGTATGCAGACTGAAGAGGCTTTGCGGGCAAGTGAACGCAAATACTCCGACCTTGTTCAACAATCTCCGGATGCCATTATTTCGCTGGACAAGGCCGGTAATTTTCTATCTTTCAATCCGGCCGCTGAGCGTGTAAGCGGGTTCTCGGCACAAGAGGTAATTGGCAGAAACTTTACCAAGGTTGGCATCCTGGACAAAGAGTCCATCGCAAAATCGCTTAATGAGTTTAAGCTGATCCTCACCGGCGACGAACGTCAACCCTTCGATTTGGATATCACGCGCAAGGATAAAAGTCACGTATTCATGGAAGCCAACGGACGCTTGAATAAGCAAAAAGGCCAGAAGACATGGATACAAGTGACTCTTCGAGACATAACCGAGCGCCGGCAGGCCGAGCAAGAGATGGAAAAACTGAACAAAGACCTGGAATCCGCCGTCTGGGAACTGAGACGAGCGAACAAAGAGCTTCAGGAGTTCGCATACATAACCGCTCATGACTTAAAAACGCCGCTGCGGGGAATCGGAACTCTTGCTGAGTGGATATCAACGGACTACGCCGACAAGTTCGATGAACAAGGCAAACAGCAAGTCAGATTGCTCGCCGGAAAGGCAAAGCAAATGAGCGCTCTGATCGATGGCATCCTGCAATATTCCAAGCTCGGGCACACCAGCCCCGAAAAGCGGCAAGTCGATTTGAACACGGTCCTTTCGGAAGTCATTGCCGGCATAGATCCGCCCGAAAATATCCAGATAACCATCCAGAACGAACTGCCCGTTTTAATGTGCGAGAGAACACAAATCATGCAGGTCTTCCAGAACCTGCTGAGCAACGCCGTTAAGTATATGGACAAGCCCGAAGGGCAAATCAAAGTCGGCTGTGTCGAGCAGGACGGCTTTTGGAAATTCAGCGTTGCCGATAACGGGCCCGGAATCGACAAGAAGTATTTCAAGAAAATCTTCAAGATATTCCAGACGCTTTCGCTGCAGGATCGAGTCGACAGCACAGGCATCGGCCTTTCAATTGTCAAAAAGATTGTCGAGTTGAATGCCGGCGTCGTCTGGGTCGAATCCGAACCCGGCAAAGGAAGCACTTTCTTCTTTACCATGCCGATTTCGAGTAGTAGCCAGGAAGTTCTTGCCGATTCTACCGCCGAACAAGCATAATAATCTCCTTTCAAAGCTTAATATTGTTATCCGCCCCAA
>CAZTDF010000025.1:3835-34318 GCA_964612465.1 uncultured Pirellulales bacterium | reverse complement strand
GGCGAATTCATCGATCCAAACTTGGAAGATGATATAGATGAATTAGTATGGCAAAATAACAGCATAATTAAAATCGAAGACACGGAATTTTACAGCAATTTGGCGGGATTCGGTGGTGGTATATATTGGCACGGAGAAGGTGCCGATGTACAGATTTCTTACAGCAAATTCGATGATAATACCGCAGATTCCGGTGGCGGTTTATATTTCAGCAGTGGCGCACCCAAAATTATCGGCTGCACAATCGCAAATAATGATGCCGATGATAATTTCGCGTTTAATCCTGCCGAGATTTTAAATTACCCCGTTAATCGTACTGATTTCAATCCCGTTATTAGTAATCTTTACGGTGACTTTTTAATCACGTTTGATCCTAACGCCATTATACTTTACCCCATTTTCGGTACCGTTTTTGGCGATGTTCCGTACGGTGGCGGAGGCGGAATTTTCTGCTGGTCATCCGATGCGAAGATCGAAGACTGTCTCATAAACAATAACTCGTCTTCCGGCTCCGGCGGCGGTGTGTATCTTGGCGGAGAATCCGCACCGTTACTCAAAAACTGTCTGATCAACCGTAACTCAGCTTCCATAGACGGTGGTGGTATTGTCTCCAACTGGTTCGTAGAGCCGACGATTTCAAATTGTACTATCATAGATAATCGGGCATTCGATTCCAGCGATTCGGCTCGTGGAAAAGGCGGTGGTTTATCGTGTACCTACGAATCAAAAACGACTCTTATTAATAGCATTCTTTGGAATAATAAAGGTGTTTTTGGAAACCAGATTGCTATTGGAAGTGATACGGAGCCGATTTATCTCGACAGACCTGCTGCGCTTACAGTTTCATATAGCGATATTCAGGGCGGCCGGGCCGCGGAAGCTATCCATGTCGAACCCGGACGTACCCTTAACTGGCTCATTGGCAATATTGATGCCGATCCGATCTTTGTCGATATGAACTTCCTCAGCCAGACATTGGCGGGACAGAGCGCGGACAGCCCATGCGTCGATAGCGGCAGCGACCTTGCGAGCAATCTGAACTTTAATCTCTATACAACAAGAACGGACCGTGTTGCCGATACCGGAGTCGTGGATATTGGTTACCATCATGTCGTACGTGGTCCCGAGCAGGAATTAACTCTTGTAGTGGTTGGCCTCGGTACTGTTGAGGCAGATATCGATCCGAGCAATACCGAGATTGACGAAGACAACCAAACGTATACATTTACCTATGAAACATACAGAGACCAGATTATTACATTTACGGCAAAACCGAATGAAGGCTACCGTGTCAAGAGCTGGAATGGGACGGACGAGGACCCATCGTGGAATACCAATATCAATATGGTGACGGTAAATGGCAGCGAGCATGTTCGTGTCGAATTTGAGCAGGATATTACCCGCAACCTGTTAGTTCCGGCCCAGTACAGCACAATAGATGATGCTATAGAAGCTGCCGACCAGCACGGCACTAATATTATTGTCAACCGGGGAGTTCACACTGTTAGCAATCCGAATGGTTTTGATTTCCAGGGCAAGAACATTACCTTAATGTCCGCCAATCCGAATGATCCAAATGTAGTAGCAGCCACAATTATCGACTGCCGGGGCAGTGGACGCGCCTTTTGGTTCCACAGCGGCGAAGATCACAATACGAAAATAATGGGTTTCACCATTAGGAACGGTAACGTAATAGGTGCTGTTGGTGTAGCTGGTGGCATTCCAGGTCGCTTGCTTGATCCTGACGACGATAATTCATCTTTCATCCAGGCTTCCAGCACGGATGTCGAAGGCACTGCTACCGGCGGGGGAATCTTATGTGAAAACGCCAGTTCGCCCTCAATCATAAACTGCGTAATAACAGACTGCCATGTGGTTGGCGCCCGGGCTGCTGCAGGTGTCAGTGGTATATTCATACCTGATGGTAGTGACCCCGGCCAGTGGGGTGGCAATGGCGGCAATGCCACAGGATACGCATTCGGCGGTGCGATTGCATGTTTTGGCAGAAGTAATCCAATCATCAGCAATTGTACGATAGCGAATAACACAGCCATAGGTGCCAGGGGAGGAGATGGCGGTGATGGCAGCGTAAACCTCGGCACCGGATTGGCAAGCCACGGCGGTGACGGTGGAGATGCTAACGGTGAAGGCTTTGGCGGCGGTATCTACTGTGAGGATAAAAGTACGCCGGTTATTACGAATTGTACCTTCATTAATAATTTAGCTTCTGCGGGCCAGCCTGGTACCAACGGTCTCTTTGGTACGGGCGAACCGCTTGAGGATGAAGATCCGCCATTAGATCAGGCTGAGGACGGTGACGCAGGTTACACGAACGGCCTTGGATATGGCGGTGCAGCTTACTTTAGAGGTGCGAACCCAACCTTTGTCGATTGTGCTTTCTCCGGTAACGGGGCTGCCCTAACCCAGGAAGTTCTGGAGAACTATCAGAGAATAATCGGCATTGGAATATTCAAAACATACGTGCCGACGAACTTTTATACCAGGGGCGGCGCTCTGTATTCTGATTCCGACAACACTGTTGTTCTTAATAACTGCCAGTTTGCAGGCAACCTTGGTGGCGCTGTTTACTGTGCTCCGAACAATGTTTTGGACGTGGACGACTGTTCATTCACCGATAACACCGGTACCGATGATGGCGGTGCAATCTTTGCCGGCAACGGTACCAATGTTGATGTTGCTGAGACTACCTTTACACGTAATTCTGTAAGCCAGGATGGTGGTGCTTTGAACATCAAGAGCGATGCAAACTTTAGAAACTGTCTTTTCCTGGAAAATATTGCCGGTAACAACGGTGGCGCAATAGATGCATATTATTACACCGGCAATCCTAATGTACGTGCCATGCTCGGATTAAACTTCGAATCGTGCAGCTTTAGAGGAAATAATGCTTCCTTAGGACCGGACGGATGGGGCGGCGGCGTGCATTTCCATGACTTCAACGCTAAATTCAATGATTGCTCGTTTGTGGATAACTCCGCAAGAGGCGGTGGTGGTTTATTCCTTACAGGCGGAACCGTGACATATAACGGTGGAGTTATTTGTGGCAACAGGTCTTTGGGCGGCGATGATCTTGATATCGGCGGTGCTGTCGCTTGTGTCGATACCAACGCGACGATCGAGAATTGTATCATAAAGAACAATGTCGCTCGTGGTGTTAACGGATCCGGTGGCGCAATCAACTTCTACATTGGACCTGTCAAGCACCTTCTCAGGAATTGCCTCATAACAGGCAACTCTGCAACCGTTTACGGCGGTGCGATTTCAAGCAGCAACCATGCAAAGCCGGAAATTCAGAACTGTACATTCGATGACAACTGGGCACGCAGCTTGGGTGGTGCGATTTTCAATGATTGGACTTCGGATGCTACGATTACCGATTCGGTATTCCAGAACTGTGACAACCATGCAATAGCTGAAGAAGACTTCGGCGAATCAATTGTAAAACACTGCTTATTCAACGACAATTCCGGCGGTGATTACGGGCGTTATGATACCGCTAACCTGAAAATTGACACTATTCCCGGCGGCGACCTTGACAATACGAATATTCAAGGCGATCCGTTATATGCAGATGGAGAATTTGGTGGTTACTATCTCAGTCAAGTCGCAGCAGGCCAGGGTGCCGACAGCCCGGCTATTGATGCCGGTAGTGGACCGGCTTCCAATCTTGGTTTGTCGGATTACACTACCCGTACCGATAGTTTAGGAGATACGGGTATTGTTGACATTGGCTACCATGAGGATATACTCTCGAACGTTCCTCAATTTGAGTTGATTGTCGAGGTGGTCGGCGGGCATGGCATGGTCGATCCGAGCAGCGCCACAGCATACAAGGGACGCGTTGATAATGTCGTAACCCTCGTAGCTCGACCGGAAGCAGGTTATAAAGTTAAGAGATGGACGGGAACGGATGACGATTTCGTTTACAGACATTCCAAAACTGTCACATTGCTTTCAAACAGGACAGTCACCGTTGAATTCGAACAGGCAAAGACATTCCACGTTCCGGATCAATACCATAGAATTACTGATGCATTTAATGCAACGGGTTCCGACGGCAATCCCGTCGTTAAAAATGGCGATAAAATAATTGTTTCTCCCGGCGTTTATAAAGAGATTGATCTCGATTTTGCCGGCAGGTCATTTACTATTGCCTGCGAACGTCCCGATGACCCTAATTGTGTTGCCAGTACGGTTATTGATTGTGGTTCATATAGACTTCCCAGCACTGACTATATAATTGGCCGCGGGCGTGCTTTTATCTTCAGCGGCGGCGAAGGTCCTGACGCCGTCATTGATGGTTTGACTATTATAAACGGCGACGCAGTCGGCTTTTCTGAGAATCCTAACGGCACAGGTCTTGACGGTGAGGATGCTTATGGTGGAGCAATAGCCGGCTTAGGTCTATGCAGTCCCACTATTTCTAATTGCGTCATTAAAAATTGTATAGCACGCGGCCGTTTCGGCGGCGATGAGACTGATTGGGACTTGCTCGATCCACCGGTAATTAGTCCCGGCTACAATGGCGGACAAGGTGGTATCGGCTATGGCGGCGCTATGTACTTTTCAGCAGGCAGCCAGCCGACTATTGTCTCTTGTCAGATTATCAATTGTAGTGCGATAGGCGGTAATGGAGGTAAGGGTGGTAATGGTTTCGGTACGCCTCCCGGCGGAGGCCAGGCTTACTGGGGTGGTGACGCGAGCGATGGTGGTGAGGCTTACGGCGGCGCGATGTACTTTGGAATCGGCTGCAAGCCGACGATAAAGAATTGTAAGATTAAAGATTGTACTGCAATAATCGGTGAGGGTAACATCGGCGGCGACGGCGCTACTCCTGACGGAAGGGGTGGTGCAGGAAACCAAAACGGCTTCGAGGTACGAGCAGGTGCGATATTCTGCCGTGAAAACTGCGACATTACCATTTTGGATACGACAATTGACAGTAGTTTAGCGAGTACTGAAATCACGAAGCTTTACTCGGGTGGTGAAAACGGACAGCGAGATGGTAGTACTGGTCCGACAGGTGTCAGCATTACTTCGACTTATGGAGGTGCTAATTACTATTCTTCAGGCTGTAGGGTTGAGCTTATCCGCAGCACTATAAGCAAGAGCACAATAGTAAGTGACTTTGAAGTAATGCAAACACAGATGGACGGTTACGGCGGCGCTGAATACTACATGTCTAACTGTGATTCCAAAATCACTAATTGCGCCTTTGTTAATAATGCTGCCGGCAAGAACAACTACGCTGATGGTGGCGGACTGGCCTTCGGAGCCAATTGTTCTGTGGACATCGTTAACTCGAACTTCAATCAAAATAAGGCTGATGGAATTTACAGTTCCGGTGGAGCGATATACTGGGACGAGAGCTGGAGGGTGAGAATCAATGACAGCTACTTCGTCAATAACAAGGCGATGTTTGGAGGTGGCCTGTATTGGTTCGGCATCGACTCGGAGGTAACGATTTCCGATTCGATCATCTCCGGTAATAATGCAGACCATGGAGGTGGTTTATATTGGAGCAATGGTGCACCCAGAATTACAGGCTGTGATATTTGGGACAATACATCCGAAGGACGCTTCACATCTGTTGTGGATCCGATTCCTGTTTCGGACGTGCCTCCTTCTTCGGTCCTGCCTGCTGACCTGCCTATGCACAAACTTAATGGCGGCGGAGGCGGTATCTTTAGCTGGCTGTCTAATGCGACTATCGAGCATAGCACTATCATCGGAAATACAACCACTGGTTCCGGTGGAGGTGTATATTTCGGCGGTGGCGCCGGCTCGCCGCTGCTTAACAACTGTCTGGTCGCGAAAAACTCGGCGATTGTCGAGGGTGGCGGTATAGCCTCTTACTGGTCGACAAAGCCAACTATCTCCAACTGTACGATCGCCGACAATATCACGCACAACCGGAAAAATAACGAGCACGGAAGAGGCGGTGGATTGTCCTGCTCTTACGATAGCGAAACGATACTTATTGACAGCATTCTCTGGGGCAATGAAGGCGACCATGGCGACCAGATCGCCTTAGGCAGTGACGATAATCCCGATATTATTCAGCGACCGGCTGAGCTTTGGATTTCGTATTGTGATATTGAAGATGGTTTAGCCGGTATTTCCAACGAATATAACCGAACTATCCACTGGAATAATCTGCTTGAGGTTGATCCGCTGTTTGTAACCGGCACGTTTGGTGACTATTACCTTAGTCAGGTCTCGCCAATAGGCGGCCAGACTATAGACAGTCCTGTAGTTAATGCCGGCAGCGACCTCGCTTCGATACTCGGATTGAATACTCGTACTACAGGAACCGAAGGCATTGCAGACCAAAACAATGTCGATATGGGCTACCACTACAGCAGTCATTCTACCGCGGCACAATACAAGTTGACTATTGGTATAGTTGGCCGTGGCAAGATTGAAGTGAGTGAGCCTGAACCAGTTGCTTATGACCAGGCAACCAGTACTTATACTTTCTATGCCGGCACGAGAGTAACAATAACCGCTACCCCAGATGCATCATGGCGCATCATAAGCTGGTCCGGCGGGACTGCGTACGATGGCTCGAATTCCAACACCAGTGTGGTGACCATGAGTTCGGACAAAGACGTTGTTGTCACTTTCGATCGGATAAGGGTAATCGATGTACCAGGCGACTTTACAAATCTTTGGCTTGCTGTCAGAGATGCGAATGATGGCGATGTTATTGTCATTGCGCCCGGCACCTACTCCTACCAGCCGGAACAGCATCCTTATGATAATATCCTTCAAATAAAACGTAAAGCAATAACTATCATGGGTACCAATCCACAAGATCCATGCTCTGTTGCGGCTACAATTTTTGATGGACGTTTTGTTATCTCGAATGTTGGCCGGGATATGATTATAAATGGTCTGACCTTTACAAACTCAGAAGTAGTTAATAGAACTATTAGTCCTCCTAGCGACCCCGGAGTGGACGGATCTCCCGGAGACGGTTATGAAGGTGGGGCCATTGAATTACTCGAAGATGCTTCACCCACAATCCTTAACTGCAGATTCGACCGCTGTTATGTTTGGGGTGATAATGGTGCTGATGGTGCCAGTGGGACGGATTCTCGCGGCTCACCCGGTAATGGCGGCTGGGCCGGTTGGGCTTACGGTGGTGCCGTAGTAGTTGGCAATGCTGGTAAACCACTGTTGAGGAACTGCATCTTCGTAGATTGTTTCGCTCAAGGTGGTAACGGCGGTAATGGCGCAAATCCTCCTCAGGGTATGGGAGGTAACTGGGAGACGGAGCTGATAGACGGACGTAACTGGACTTGGGACTATAGACCTTTCCTGCCCTACTGGAAGTACAGCGGCTATGGCGGTGCTGTGTATTGTCATCCATACAGCGCGCCTGAATTTGAAGATTGCACGTTTGAAAATAACCGTGCTATTGGCGGTAGTAGTGGTCTTAGTACTTACCCTCATTTAATTGCATCTCAAAGGCAACTGGTGCATTACAAAATCGACAGCTTTGGCGGTGCTGTCTATGCTGCAGAGTACAGCTCTCCCTCGTTCACCGATTGTTTCTTTGCCGGCAATGAAGCTGATGTTAATGGCCCGGATCTTCATCATGATGGCGCAGTACCGATCAACTTTGATCCATATATCAGTTACGGCGGTGCTGTAGCTTATGAAGACGGTGCGACTCTGACCTTTAAGAACTGCGAGTTTGTCGATAATATGGCTACTATCGGCGGCGCAATATGGGGCACCTGGTCCGATGCAACGATTATTGACTGTAACTTTGCGGATAATACAGGATACCACGGTGGCGGTGTTTATATTGTCGGCGGCTCAACAGAAATTAGTCGAACCGATTTTTACAAAAACGAAGCATTAATCGACGCGAATATACCAAGTTTAAATACTATAATGGATGCGAATGATCTAACCGCCTTAGTGAGAGTGCTGGGTGAAGGTGGTGCAATGCGTTTCTTTGACACCAATGCAAAGATTTACGATTGCGATATCACCAATAACGAAGCTTTCTCCGGTGGCGGTGTTTATTTGTACGACTCAATTATCACAATAGCGGATTGCAATATCGCTGACAGCAACGCTTATCACGGCGGCGGTATTTACTCGATTGATTCGGAAGGTTCAATCACAGAGTCCACAATTACCAGGAACCGCGCTGTTATTTTACCGATGGTGACTCCTGTTTACCCGACAACGGACCCGAACGATCCTAATATTACGCTCTTCGATCCTAACATGACCGTCTTCGGCCAGGGTGGTGGTTATTACTGCAGGTCATCAGTTATTGATATTACAAACTCCATCCTTGCCGATAATGAGGCAAATGGATCTGGTGGAGCAATCTATTTTAGCGGCATCAATTATATGAAACCTTTCTCGTCACAACTGAGTAATTGTTTATTGACGGGGAACAAGGCCGGCTGCGACGGCGGCGGCATCTCTGCAAACTGGTATGCCGCACCTACATTATCGAACTGTACGATTGCCGATAACAAAGTTGCCGGAACTACGGGAATAGGCCCGGGATATGGAGGAGGCTTATACAGCTCTAATGGAAGCGATGTAACGGTGCTCGATTCGATCATCTGGGGCAATGTCAGCGCAGAAGGCGCGCAGATGGCGATAGCAACAGGCTCCGATAAGGATTCGGTACCTTCTACTATATCGATTTCCAATAGCGATATCGGCCCGAGATCAGAACCTGGCGAGGAAGACCCGATAGCTACCGTAGCCGCATCCGGGCTGAGTTCGCAGCAAAACAGCGGCGGACCACAAACAAGCGGCAGCGGTAAGTTGATTGAAGGAAGCAGTATTTATCGAAAATTCGATGCCGGCCAGCAAAAAGTCAAAGTAATTGTGACACTGGCCGAACCTGATATACGCAGGACGACTAATTGGGATGATCCGCAGTCGCTCTCGCAACTTAGAACCAATCTTGCCAGCCGACAGGCGTCAATACTATCCTCACTGACGGCAGACGAGTTTACCACACGGCGTACCTATCAGAATGTGGCCGCATTCTCAGGCGAAGTAAGCCGGGAAGGCCTTAACAAGCTGCTTGCTCATTCGTTGGTCAGATTCATCGAGCCGATGAGATACGACCGCGTCATGCTGGCGCAGGCCTTGCCTCAGGCGAATGCTTTGGAGATTCGAAATGCCTATAGCGGTAAAGGTGTTGCTGTTGCCATAGCCGATACGGGTGTGGATTATTCGCACCCGATGCTGGGCGGAACTGAAACCTTCCCGAACAACAAAGTCATCGGAGGTTACGATTTTGGTGACGGTGACGGCGATCCTATGCCGAGAGGCACCGCGGCGGGAGTAAATCCGACAATGGCGCATGGAACAGCTTGTGCCGGTATTGCCGCCGGTGATCTGGGGATAGTCGGGAATTATGTGGGCGGCGTAGCTTACGACGCCAGGATTTATGCTCTGAAGCTGGCGCCCGACAGTAACGATTACCCGTTGCTGCCGAGAGATGCCGAGATAGCAGCATGGGATTGGTGTATAACTCACCGTAATGACGATCCGTCACATCCGATCAAGGTTATTAGCAATAGTTGGGGCGGCTCACCCTGGACGGACGATCCGGCAATAGCCGATGCAGCATCACCGGCTATGACTACCCTGGCGGATACGGCCACAGGATTGGGTATAACAATTATGGCTTCGTCTGGTAATGAGTCTAGTGCCGGACAGGGAATCGGGTGGCCGTCGTGTATGTCCAACGTGATTTCCGTTGGCGCTACATACGACGCGGCTGATTTGGTATTGCCCTATTCGAACACTGATGAGAATCTGGACATTCTGGCTCCGGCTGATCCTGTATATACAACCGATATTGTTGGTCCGTATGGCTTCTCCGGCGGTAATTTTACTCCGAATTTCAACGGAACGTCATCGGCATGTCCATTTGCTGCCGGCTGCGTTGCCTCTATCCAGTGTGCGGCACTGGAAAAGATCGGTCGCTATCTGACACCTGTTGAGGTCAGAGCATTGCTGGTTGCCACAGGTGACCCGATAACCGATACAAAGGTTGCTATAACCAAGCCGAGAGTGAATCTTGCAGCGGCGATCAGGAGTCCATCAGGTCCGCCGATTTATATTGAAGAAAATTGTGTACTTAATGACTGGCAGGCTCCGGTTACCAACAGCTATCCGGGATGGGATGCTGCGTTATGGAACCGTAATGTGATTGAGGAAGATCCGAACTTCATAGTCGATTACTATCTCAGCCAGTTTGCTACAGGTCAGGTTTATGAGAGTAATTGTGTCGACGGCGGCAGCGACCTTGCCAGCGTTGTCGGTCTGGACACACGAACCACTCGTATCGACGGCGTAAATGACCTTGGTATTGTTGATATGGGTTATCATTATGACCGGGCGGCTGCTAAGTATGAATTGACCGTAACCGTAAGTGAAAATCCAAATGATCCGGGTATTCACGGGACAGTCGATCCGAATACAGGTTGGTATTATGAAGGTACGGAGTTGACCCTGACGGCAACGCCTAATGAAGGTCATTACCTCCAGGGATGGTATGATGCCAATGGCGTATTGATTTCAATCGCCAAGAAGCTTGATGTAGTAATGGACTCGAATCAGGTTTATGAAGTCAGGTTCAGGCTACCGAAGAAAATCGAGGTCTCAGGCGAGGACATTGCCATTTCACAGGCAGTTAGCAGTGCGCAAAACGGTGACACGCTTGTAGTTGCCGCCGGTACGTATGATGGCGATATCGATTTACGGGGCAAAGAGATAAAACTTGTCAGCACGAATCCTGATGATCCTAATATTATTGCTCAGACCATTATTGATTGCGGAGGCTCTACGCGTGCTTTCACATTTAATAACGGCGAGGGTCCCGGTACAATGATTAACGGCTTCACTATTATTAATGGTGGACTCTTTGCTGATCATGGAGGCGCCATTTATATAGGCCCCGATAGCAGTCCTACTATTGTGAACGTAACGATAAGCGATTGTCAAGTTGAATATGGCAGTGGTGGTGCAATATACGTTGATGCCAACAGCGCCCCGACTTTCAATAACGTTACGATCAGCAACTGCTCTACAACTACAGCCCTGGTCAGTCTCGATCCGAATGATCCGAACAACTTGTCTGATATTGGCGGTGGTGGAAACGGAGGCGGTGTATACCTGAACATTAACACCAGCCCGGTGTTTACAGACTGCACTATATCCAACTGCGACACTGCCGGCTCGGGCGGCGCCGTATATTCCGGCGGCTATAGTTCGGCCGTATTTAACCATTGCTTCTTTACGGGCAACAGCGCTGACCTGAATGGTGGCGCTATCTACCACGCATCTAACAGTGCGTCGAAGCTTAATGATTGTATGTTATTCAATAATGAAGCGGATGATAGTGGTGGAGGTATCTATTACAGCATCAACTGCGAATCAGAAGTGACCGACTGTAACTTCGCCGGCAATAGTGCACTGGGAAGTACCATATCCAGCTTTCTAACTGATCCGGATGACCCGAATACGCTTGTTACAACCACGGATAATTCTCCGGTGGGTATGGGTGGTGGTATTTACTGCAATTCCGACAGCTTGATAACCGTGACTCGTAGTTTATTTGAGCAGAACTCCGCAGATGACGGTGGTGGATTCTATCTCGACGCTAACTCTGTTGCAGAAGTTGTCGACTGCAATATAGCCGGGAATACTGCTACACGCGGCGCCGGCTTATTCTGCATTGATTGCCCCGACTCGATGATTACCCGTAGTTTCATAAGTCGCAACGTCTCAGTTGTTAGAACGAATATATACTTCCTCCCGGATCCCAACGATCCGAATGTTCCGCCGGTCCAGATCGATCCGGACGATCCGGCATTTAATCCAAACGATCCGAATCTCATCGTTATAACGATTGATGACTTCTCCAGGATTGCTCAGGGCGGCGGTATTTATTCATTCGCGGGTCCGGCGTTAATCAGTGATAGCCAAATTAACTATAACACTACTACCACATCAGGTGGTGGTATATACCTGGCCGGTGGTGAGCATAATCCGATTAAGCTCCGGAATTGCCTGATTACGAACAACACAGCAGGCCGAGACGGCGGCGGAGTATCGAACAATTGGCAGAACGAATTGAGAATATCCAATTGTACTATAGCCGAAAATGCAGTTACGGATGTGAATTCATTAGGTGGAGGTCTGTACGGCTCCTATAACAGCAACACTGTAGCTATAGATTCCATCATTTGGAACAATGCAGGTAGCAGGGGTTCTCAGATTGCTTTAGGCAGTGGCGATCCGGTACACCCGTTGCCTTCGACGCTTAGTATTTCTTATAGCGATATCGACCTCAGTGATGGTTTTGGCACGGCAATCTATCTTGAGGATGGTAGTACTATCGACGGCTGGATTCCTAATTATCCGACCGGTCCGTGGGATGCCGACAAATTTAATATCGATGAAGTTCCATACTTTACTAACGGCTATTACCTGAATCAGATTGCCTCCGGCCAGGATCTTGACAGTCCCTGCGTTGATGCCGGAAGTGGTGATGTGAATGATCCTGACATAGGGATGAGCGATTATACTACCAGAACCGACGGTGAACCAGATGTGAACACTGTTGACATGGGATATCATTATCCGAATCCGATTATTTCTGCTGTTATGTATCGGTTAACCGTCACAGTTGTTGATGCCAACGGTACAGAGATCACTGACCCGAATCTTATTCATGGTTATGTCGATCCGAACGACGAGTCCTATCCCGAAAATTCCGTAGTACAATTGACGACATTACCAGATACGAATTATCGCGTAAAAGCCTGGACAGGTACAGACGATGATATTTCCAGGGCGCTGACAAATACCGTCAGGATGACCGAGGACAAGCACGTTACTGTCGAATTTGAACCGGATATATACTATCTAATCACGATGGTGGTCGGTGCCAACGGTAAGGAGATCACTGATCCGAATCTTATCCATGGCACGTTGGATCCGAACAGCGGTCCGCAATTTGCAGCAGTAATACCGCTCACAGCCCGCCCGGATGAAGGCTACCGTATAAAGAGATGGATTGGTACTGATAAAGACAATTCCTGGGGTAACAGTAACACTGCAACTCTGGATAGGGACAAGACCATCAAAGTCGAGTTTGAGCCTGATGTCATACGCATCCTGAAGGTTCCAACCGAGTACAGAACAATTGAGGAAGCTGTAGAAGCTGGAGATCAATTAGGTACAAGAATTGTTGTCGACCGGGGAGTTTACAGCATTACGAACCCGAACGGTATTGATTTCCAGGGCAAAAACATCACTCTAATGTCAACCGATCCGGACGATCCGGATGTTATAGCTAACACGATTATCGACTGCGCCGGCGCCAGACTGAACAATGTCCGTGCTTTCCACTTCCACAGCGGCGAAGACCAGAATACGAAAGTAATCGGATTCACAATACGAAACGGTTATGTCAACGGCGGCAACGGAATGTTCGGATTTTATGGAGTAGTTCAACCGTTCCCGTATGAGCTTCAGCGGGATGCCCAACCCGATCCCAATTCAACTCCGCCGAGAGCCCAACGAGGAGGAGATATCGAAGGCGATGGTTACGGTGGTGGTATTCTCTGCGAAAACGGCAGTTCTCCGACGATCAAAAACTGTATAATAACAAACTGCACGGTTACCGGTGCTCACGGTGGAGATGGTGCTATGGGAATGTACCCGTTTGTAACCGGAATGATTCGGGATGATTTACCGGATGAATGGGAGTATATAGCACCAACGGATGCGGACCAAACTAATGTTCAAACATCGGGCGACGGGCAGTGGGGCGGCCACGCCGGTGCCGGAACTGGACACGGTTATGGCGGCGCTATTGCATGTTTGGAAGGAAGCTCCCCGACCATTACTAATTGTATATTTAGGGACAATTCAGCCCTCGGCGGTATGGGTGGAACCGGTGGTGATGGAGGCACCACGAGCGGCGGAAATGAAAGTGGCGGCGGTGACGGCGGAGATGCAATTGGTGACGGCATCGGTGGCGGAATTTATAGTGATGGCCAAAGCTGCCCAATCATAACAGATTGTAATTTCGTAAACAACGTTGCTGCCACAGGTATACCTGGAGAAGGTGGTGCCGTAGGTATAGGTGGTGGACTTACTCCGCCCGCTCCTGTTGGTTCTACCGGCGGTATTCAATCAAACGGAGGTATAGCCGGAGGTGCAGTATACTTTGACAATGATGCTGATGCAAACATTGTCAACAGTACATTCTCTGGCAATCAGGCCTACGATCTTAGCAACATCCTTTATGGTGGGTTAATAATCTTAGCAACTGAACCCATACCTACATACACAAGAGGCGGTGCTTTGTATTCTACGAGTAATAACGCCGTAATGCTTAAGGGCTGCAAATTCGAAGGCAACCTCGGTGGAGCGGTTTATTGCAGCACCGGATGTGAACTGGACGTTAATGACTGCTCCTTCAGTGAAAATGCCAATGCAAGCGAAGGCTCTGCAATTTACATTGCCGACAGTGTCAACGCGGATATTAAAAACAGCAGGTTCTCGGACAACTCTGCTTTAATCGATGGTGGCGCCATTTATACAGATAGCGACGTTGATTTCACAAGATGCTCATTCATTAACAATATAGCAGGTGAAAATGGTGGTGCGATAGAAGGTTATTACGATGTCAACACTCCCGCCGATACTCGCATGGTATTAAAGTTCAACTTCGAAAGCTGCAGCTTCATAGGAAACGAGGCGTCGAGAGGTTTCCGTGGCTGGGGCGGTGCAGTACACTTCCAGGACTTCGATGCTGCATTCAATGACTGCTACTTCATTAACAATACTGCAAAAAGTGGTGGAGGCTTGTTCCTCTCGCACGGAACCGTCGATATAAACGGCGGAATCATTAAAGGCAATAAGTCTGTAGGCGGCAGTGGTGTCTCTGTGATAACCGACCAGGATATTATTGATGCTTACATGTCGCAATCGACATTAGCTGGAGAATATGTCGCAAGCTTCTTTGACGGATCTATCACCGAAAGCATGTACGACTCCACTATTGGTGTCGGCGGCGGTATATTCTGCGGCGATACGCATGCTACAATAGAGAACGTTACATTGAGTGATAATAGTGCCGACGGTGTTAACTGTTCCGGCGGAGCGATTAGTTTCTATGGTGGAAGAGTAAGCCACTCAATCAAAAACTGCTTATTGACCGGCAACTCTGCTGCCGAAGACGGCGGTGCGATAGCCATTAAATTATTCGCACAGCCCGAGATTAGAAACTGTACTTTCAGCAACAACCGGACAGACGGCATGGGCGGAGCAGTATTCAGCGATTGGAGTTCGGATGCAACGATTACCGACTCTATCTTCAAGGGTAATAGTAAAGGCGCGGTGGCCGATGGAGATAAGGACTTTGATAATGCTGATGAAAATGACGGCCTGAAAAATTCAACTGTGAAATTCTGTTTATTCTATAGAAACACAGATGGTGACTATGTGCTGTACGATCCCAATTCAGACCCGATGACCATTACAACCGGGCCTGAGCTTGATGGTACAAATATAAAAGGCGATCCGCTCTTTGTCGCCGGGCCGTTGGGTGGGTTTTATCTTAGCCAAATCACATCAGGCCAGGCAGAGAACAGTTTGGCTCTTAACACCGGCAGCGTCTCGGCTGTTGAACTTGGATTATCTGATTTTACTACCCGTACCGATGGTGCGGGAGATTCGGACCAGGTTGACATCGGTTACCATTATCGTGATCCTGACGGTCTGCAACAGTACAATTTAACAGCCAGAGTGGCAAGTGGACAAGGTACTGTTCAACCTTCCAATGGTTTTTATTACGCCGGCACAGTGGTGAAGCTGACCGCTGATCCTGGTGCTGGGTGGCGAATATCAAAATGGTCTGGAACCGACAATGATTCGTCCAAAGCGTCTGACAATGCAGTAACGATACTTAACGCTGATGCCATAGTTGAGGTTAAGTTCTTGCTGCCGGCGGTAATTAACGTGCCCGGTGATTACGAGACAATTCAAGGCGCAGTCGTAGCAGCCAATGAAGGAGATAAGATTGTAGTCGATACAGGAGTATATTATGGTGGTTATAACTCATACTCTTTGTTAATTGACAAGCCTGTTTATATCACTTCGAGAGATCCTCATGATCCCAATGTCGTGGCATCGACAATTATCAGAGGTAACAGAGGAGTTACAAACTTCAACTACATAGGCGTTATATTCCTGACGACTGCAGATGAAAACACAGTTCTGAACGGCTTTACCATTGAGGATTTCGGTGGCAACTGGGGAGATGGCGATGATGGAGACCGGGGTCGAGGTTATCCCGACGGCGAAGATGGCGCACCGGGTCAAGGTGCCGGGATTCTAATTGAACCGGCAGCCAGTCCGGTCATTAAGAACTGTATAATCAGAAACAATTACGTATTCGCAGGCGATGGCGGAAACGGTGTCGGAGCAGATAACAACAACAACGCCGGCCGGGGCGGCTGGGGTGGCTGGGCACGCGGAGCCGGTATATATTGCGGCCCATATAGCAATCCCAAGCTGATTAACTGCACCATCGAGGGCAATATTGCCCAGGGTGGCAGTGGTGGTAACGGCGGCAGTTACGCCACCCCAGGCGGTTATGGGAACTACGGAGGTAACTATAGCAGAGAAGGCAGCGCAACAAATCCTGTATATAATTATCCCTCCACTGGTATAAGCTCAGAGCTCGTAGAAGGTCATTTATGGGAAGTCTGGGAGTGGCTTTTTGCAACTAATTTTGGGATTGTATACGGTCAACCCGAACTGGCTTCATATATCGGTGACTACCGCTGGTATTCCGGTTACGGAGGCGGCGTATTCTGTGACGTGGGAAGTAACGTAACATTCGAACACTGTGAAATCAGGGGCAATCGAACCTATGGCGGCATGAGTGGGCAAGGTGGTCAAGTAGGACCATCAGGCAGGCTTGAGGAACCTATGGTGCCTTATGAAATACCGAGTTACGGTGGCGGTGTCTATGTTGCGGCCGACTCAACAGCTATGTTCGATGGCTGTACGTTCGAGGATAATGTTGCTTCTGAAACACTTGCTGATCCTAACCATCGTCTTAATCCTTATGTTGGGTACGGCGGTGGTGTATCTGCCGAGAACAGCGCATTGATTTACTTTGCCGATTGCAACTTTGTCGACAATGCAGCAGATTCCGGCGGAGCAATATTCACTAACCAGGTCGATGTGACGATCACAGATTGCAATATCGTATCCAATAATGCACTTCGCGGCGGCGGATTCCTTGGCAGCGGAGCTTCGGTTGACATTAGAAAGACCATTGTCGCAAATAACCAGACCCTCTTGGATGTGAGCGATCCGAATGATGATGAAGTGCTTTCCATTGGCGCCGGTTTATGTGTCTTGTCGGCAGATTCGCTCATCCAGGATTGCAATATCAGTGGTAACCGGGCCGATGGATCCGGAGGCGGCATATACTTACGAGGCGCAAACGAGTCGAACATCAGTAACTGCCTCGTTATTAATAACGCTGCCGACCGGGATGGAGGCGGCATTTCCACAAATTGGTATACATTAACTACGATCGCCAATTGTACATTCTCAGGGAACGCGGCCTCCGGAACTTTAGGTGAGCAAGGCAACACTGGCCTTGGCGGTGCTCTATACTGTGGTTATGAGAGCGAAGCCATAGTCACTGACAGTATTTTATGGAACAATTTCGGATTGAAAGGGCAGGAGATCGCAGTAGGATCCGGATTCGAGCTTGATCCGATGTGTGGTGCGGTCGCAGTCTTTTACAGTGACGTCAAATCCTCGTCGAATAACTTGTGGGTTGATATTGGCTGTAATCTTAGCTTGGAATCGAGCGACGGAAACATTAACTATGATCCGCTGTTTGTAAGCGGACCGAATGGTCGCTACTATCTCAGTCATGCCGGTCTCGGTTATGTCGGTCTCAATTATATCGATGCTGTCCAGTTGCAAACAAGTCCCTGCGTCAATACGGGTAGTGATTACGCAAGCCATGTTGGTTTGCTCGGATACACAACCCGCACAGACCATGTTCGCGATAAAGGCATAGTCGATATGGGCTATCACTACAATACTGAGGATAAATGCAGATTCGCTGACTTCATTTTTGATGGTGTTATTGACATACTTGACTTTGATATATTTGAACAGCTTGCTGAAAAATGGCTCGAGGAGCCTTGTTCGGAGGAAAATAATTGGTGTGAAGGGGCAGATATTAGGACAGATGGACAAATCGACGAGTATGACTTGTATTTCTTAATAAATGATTGCAACGGCGCCGCAGATGTTAACGCTCCGATTCCAGATCCAAGTAAATGGGCAATAGAGCCTAATTTGTTTACACCGTCATCAATTCGTATGGTTGCCGAGATCGCCTTCGATGCCTGGAGCAGGGATGTCGAATACTTCTTCGACTGCAATACCCCCGGCGGGCACAGTAGCGGCTGGCAGGATAGTCACCTATATATAGACTCGGGCATTACTATTGATGTTGCATATGGCTATAGAGTAAGAGCAAGGGATAAATTTGGTAACATGACCGAATGGTCGGAAGTCCGTTATGCCGGTATTGATAACATACCGCCGGCACCTGCTCCTCGCATAGAAACCATTATTGCGAACTCACCTACTTCAATTTCAATGATCGCGACGACTGCCTACGATCATAGTGACTTAGAGTATTCTTTCGAGAACACACTGGGTAATGGTAACGATAGCGGCTGGCAGGATGAGCCGAATTATACAGACGTCGGCCTTGATCCCAATACGGAGTATGGCTATCGAGTCCAAGCCAGAGACAAATCAGCCAGTCAGAACGATACCGACTGGTCAGAAACGGTTCTGTTGATAACTCCTGTGTCTCTTGTACCCCCTGTACCCCCGGATCTGGATCCGCCGCTGCCCAATCCGATGGAATGGGATTTAACTCAAGATGCCAACGGTATCGACGGCACACCGCACTTAGTCAATATTGGTGGAGGCACATTTGATTATTGGGCCGAGATGACAGCGGTAGTTGCAGGGGATGCCGGAGGCGGTCCTGTAGAGTATTTCTTCGAATGTATCGATGAGCACGGTTTCGATAGCGGCTGGATACTTACTCCTACTTATAGTGTCTGGTTAGGTGGAGCCCATAATGTTTACCTTTTCCGTGTCAGGGCGCGTGATCAGTTCGGCAATATGACTGAATGGTCGGTTGAGGACCCGGCCGACTGACTGTAATACAAAACTTTAAAAATACAGGGCCTCTCATGCCGTTAACGTGAGAGGCCCTTTGATTTATGCACTTGTTTTAGGATAAAGCAATTATTTGGCCATCAGCGTTTGGTAGCCGAAGTGTGCGATCAGGTGGTCGAGAATAACCATCGCTGTATAGTTTTCGGCAACCGGCCATATACGGGCCACAATCGTCGGGTCACGCCTGGTGATTGCAGCCAGATCCTTGTTCTCCATCGTATACTTGTCAATGGTGTGCTGCGCTTTGTCGATTGTCGGCGTCGGTTTTACGGCAAGCCTTACTACAATAGTCTGGCCGGTGGAAATGCCGCCGGTGATGCCGCCGGCATTATTTGAATCGAACACAATCTTGCCGTCTTCTGAATGCATCTGGTCGTTGTTTTCATAGCCGGTCATGTCTTTTACGGCAAAGCCCGCCCCGACCTCGACGCCCTTGACGGCACCAATTCCGAGCATTTTGCCTAACTCACCGTCGAGCTTATAGAAGACCGGCTCGCCAAGACCCGCCGGGACGCCGGTAACAACAATTTCAACAACGCCGCCGGCCGAATCGCCCGTGGCCGAGATTTTATTACAGGCATCGACCATGTCCTGGGCGGCATCGATATCGGGACAGTTTACGATCGTGTGCACGCCGTATTTTTCCCGTATCGCATCCGCGGACATCTGGGGGGCCTTAGCCCGGATTTCGTCGATCTGCTGCTCTATCTCTGCCAGTATTCGGGCCTTCTCCAGAAATCTCATCTCCATGGTGATACGATTATTGATATAAATCTCCTGATAAAACGGATCCATGTCTCGCCGCATCGTTTTGTAATCATCGGTATATTTCAGGGCCTTCTCGGCGGCGACATCAGGACAGCGTACACCGGCTATCTCTTTCACATAGGAAAAAACATCGATGCCGCACTTTTTCAGCACTTTCTTGGCTACGTATCCGGCCGCGACGATGGTCGATGTATAGCGTCCGCTGAAAATACCGGCGCCTATCGCATCATCGTTAGGGCCGTACTTCATAAACGTAGCGTAGGATGCGTGACCCGGTCGCGGCGTGCGATTCGTGTCCTGGTATTGCTTGATATGGATGAAATGGCGGTCCAGGTTCGGAATCAGAATTGTCAGCGGCGTGCCGTTGGTGTGGTTTTTGTTGCCGGCGTTTTCGACGGTATCGGCTGAGTTCAGGCCACAATAAATGATTGGCAGGTCAGGTTCTTTGCGCGGGCTGCTCAATTCGTCCGCTCCCGGTTTTCTCAGAAGCAAATCACCGTAAATTTCCTGCTCCGTTAACAAAAGACCCGGCGGAACACCCTGCAGGACCGAGGTAAGGCCCTCCTGGTAAGAGCCGCCGGCAACCGTTACCTGAAAACAACGTCCAATATGACAACCTAACATTTATCTGTTCTCCTAAAATCGCTCGTGTAGATTCATAGGGCGGCCACATTGGGCCGCCCCTACACACCTGTTAATTCAATATTTGCACCAATACTTCGCATCAATTCCACATAGCCGGGAAAGGTTACACTGATTGCCTCGGCAGTGTCAATGCTGCATTCACTATCTATTTTCAAACCCGCCAGTGACAGGGCCATCACGATTCGGTGGTCCGCCCAGCCGTGCAGTTCAGCAGGGCTGGGTTTGCCGCCTCGTATTACAAGGCCGTCCGGCAGTTCTTCAACATCTACATCCATTTTTTTAAGCTCTTCAGCCATACATTTGATTCTGTCGGTTTCTTTGCTTCGTGCCTGGGCGACGTTTAGCAGCCTCGTCGTACCCTCGGCAAAGGCGGCAGTTACAGCCATAGCAGGCAATGCATCGGGAGTTTGGTTCATATCAATATCAGTACCCTTGAGCGGGCCGCCTTTAACCGTTACCGAAGCCGGCCCGACACTGATATCAGCTCCCATCGCCTTTAGGTAATCGACTACCGCTTTGTCCGGCTGACTATCCGTGAAATCCAGCCCGAGCAAGGTTACCTCCTCGGCGATTAAAGCAGCGGCACAAAGGAAAAACGTAGCACTGGAAAAATCAGCGGCAACAGTGTCCTCAAAAGCCCTGTAGCTCTGATTTCCCCTGATTTTGAACTGTCGCATCTGCTGATTTTCGTATTCGATTTGCTGCTTATCAAGCCAGTCGAGCGTCATTTGGACGTAGCCGGGCTCGTTGAGCATAGTTACGTCGATCTGGGTATCTTCACTCGCCAGAGGTACGCACAAAAGCAGGCTGGATAGATATTGGCTCGTGTAGGAGGCGATTTCCGTCGCTCCACCTGCCAGTTTTCCTGCTATTTCAACCGGAACTTTGCCATTGTTCCTCAGGCTCACGCATTTTGCTCCCAGGTCGTTAAGCGAGTTAATGAGCGGCTCGACCGGCCGGGTTTTGATTTGTTCGTCGCCGGTAAAGGTCGTGGTCTGGCCGGATGGAGCCAGGGCGGCTGAACCTATGGCGATGCGCAGGGTGGTGCCGGAGTTACCAACGTCGATGATTTCCCTTGGAGGCGTAATCTTGCCGTTCGTGCCGGTTACCCTCCAGAGCTTAGGGTTAGAGGCGTCTATCACCGCTCCTAACGCCCGATAGCAAGCCACTGCGGCCTGGGTGTCGCTCGAATCCAATGGGGCGTGGATAAGGCTTTGCCCCCCTGCCAAAGAGGCAATCGCGACCGCACGAATCGTATGCGATTTGGACCCGGGAATCGCCACCGTACCTTTCAACCGAGATTTCTTAACAACCAGCTTCATAGTGTAGCCCTGTATATACAGTATCTAAAGGCGCATTTTTAACAGAAATGACGAGTAATTGAAAGAATATTCTCATGAAATTCAGGATACCAGCCGAAGATCAAGCTTCGACGCATTCATAACGCCTGCCCTCGTTCAGCGGACTGTATAATCCGGAGTATCAGGCGCCAAAAAGAACCTCCGCCCCCTTGCCTTGCTGGATCATGGGGACGTAGCTTTCGAGTCCCTGCAATAATTCTGAATCCGTCAGGTCAATTGTCGCTTTCTTTTCGTGTGCCATGTACGCAGCCATCACGAGCATCATGATACGCCGGCCGTATTGGAAATCGAGCATAGCATTTTTGCCCTTCTCAAAGGCCGAGATGGCATCCCGCCATTCAGCTACATAACCATACAGGTCAGGCTCGTTCGGCTGAAGGACCAGAGCACCTCGCGTCGCCTGTGCTTTCTCAAGGGCAAGCTCGCTGTCTGCAACGGCAGTGGCCGCCGCGTCACTAATAAATATACCGGCAGGCGACTCCAAAGAATTGACCGTATACGAATAGCCGGGGCCGAAGGCTTCCATTAGCAGTCTCAGGCCGGGCGCATCGTACATCCAGGAATTCGTCGCTTGAGCTATGCTGTTAATCCCGGTTTTAGGATCTTTAAACTCGATTGTAACATTCGAGTAATCTTCTGCCGGAGCGGTTTTGTAATCTACGCCTCTTTTTTTAAGCTGGCTAATCCAGGGCTCTTTGCCCCACTTGAGCAATGCCATGTTGGCAGTCACTGAAACAGGCTTGAGATAGTCAGGTCGTTTACCGCTGGGTGTCAGCGTATACATCCCGACAGCTATACTGTGACAGCCCATATCGCAGCAAACGCCGCCCCCCTGCCGCGTGGGATCCCAGAACCACGGCTCGTGCGGCCCACCGTGCTCTTCTGCGCTGCGGGAAAGGTGCACAGAACCCATACTCTTTTCCACTGCCGTAAGTTGATTACGGGCTTCTACAACACAGGGCATGTGAAGCTGGTTTTCAAAATAGGCGGTAGGCACACGGAGTGCCTTTGCCATTCTTGCCATTACATCTGCTTCCTGAAGGTTCCGGGCAAGCGGTTTCTCGCAAATGATTCCCTTGATTTTGGACCCGTTCTCGATTGCCTTGGCTATATTACGCATAATATCGAGGCGAGCAAAATTCGGGGCGAAAATACAGATAACGTCAACAGCGTCACAGATATCAGCGATATTATCGTACACCTTGGCATTGCCCAGGCCATCCTGGCGTGCGCGCTTGGCAAGAGCTTCTGCGCCCTCGGGGGCACAGATCCCTGTCAATTCGACGCCGCGGACCGAACATAACGCCCTTTCATGGAATCCGGCTACAAAACCGGCTCCAATCATACCTATCTTTAGCATCGTCTAAATTCCTTTCATTTCAAGTGTTGTCATGCTCATAATCTATCTTTTTACCGGACGGTTTAGCACAATAAAGGCCATAACGGTACGATTAGTATCTACACTACTTTTAGCTAAAATACAACTCATAACTGTATAGAAGCACAATAAAAGGAGCGATAATCAGTCTCTTGGTATAATATTCGTACAGAGTAATTTATCAGTCAATCTCATGTCAATATTGGGGTATTTGCAATCAGTTGTTTGAACAGAACACGTAACATAATCAAATATGGGACGTAAAAATGAGTAAAAGTTAACTTAAATCAAAAATAATAATAGAAAATCAAACTTTTTTGATGGGTACACCCAAAAATAAACGAAAATATATTTACGGAGTATTTTTCTTAAGCTGTTTGATGATTAGCCTGGTAAATCGTTGGTATGACAAGAAATATTATTTTGAAAGTCATTGTAAAAACCTTTACGGGCGTACAGAAACGCCCGAGAAATCTGAAGGAGTTAATAGAATGCCCTCAACAAAAAAAGCAGAAAAACAGATGGGTATGCCTGAAATAAGAATGAAGGCCAAAGCACTTGGGCTAACACCCGGAAAAATGAAAAAGGCTGATGTAATACATGCTATCCAGGTGGCAGAGGGATGCATGCCATGTTTTGGGAAATCCGGCGGTCAATGCTCATACACTGACTGCTGCTTTATGAAAGATTGCTTGAAAATCAAACTATAATTTTTGCTTGTTTGTCATTAAGGTTTTGATAGTGTCTCTTCCAAACAGATTACTCTGATTGTACACCTTGTTAAGCATGTCTGAACAAGTCATTTAAGGCACACTATTTTTATTTCAAATAATTGTATTTCTTTGACATATATTGGTATCTTCATTATATTTGTTTGCGTCAAGGAGTATTCTTGTGTCCCTCGGAGTGTACTCCTGATCGAATACGAGGGAGGTTAAATTGCTGGCTCATCGTGAGCCCAAGGAGCACATTGTGGATAAAGGTAAAGTAAAATGGTTTAATGAGAGGAAGGGATTCGGTTTTATTGTTCCCGACAATGGCGGTGAGGATTTATTTATCCATCACTCGAATATTGCTGCGGAGGGATTCCGATCTCTAAATGATGACCAGGCGGTCGAGTACGAGGTTGCCGAGGGTAAGAAAGGCCCTGAAGCAGTCAATGTTCGTCCTTGCTAAAGCTGAGATCGCCGGTATATCTGGGATGTAAAAACCAAGGGCCCTGCCGAATAGCGGGGCCTTTTCAATTGAGCACTGATAGTCATTACGGATTGCCATATAAAAAATATTTTTACTGCCGGGTCGGATTTCTGATATTATTGTACACTCGAATATTTGAGGCAGATAATTGGAAAGATAATTTCTGATTTATTGCAGCAGTTAAATCGAGAAAGTGAGATTAAAAATGAATTGTCCGGCGTGTGGAATGTCAATGGCCGAAGAAGACTTCGGGGGCGTATCGGTTGATGTCTGTAAAAATGGCTGCAAAGGAATTTGGTTTGACTGGGGAGAATTAAAGGATCTGGATGAGAGTCATCAGGGCCTCGGGAAAGCCCTTGAAGAAGCAGTGAATAGCCCACGCAGGAATGACGCAGATCGCGGCCCGCTGAAATGCCCGAAGTGCGGGATACCAATGCGCGAGCACAAATACAAAAATGCGAAGGAAGTAAGTGTAGATGAGTGTTATGCGTGCGGGGGGTTTTTTCTCGATAGTGGAGAACTCAAGCAGATCAGAGATAATTACATGAGCGAAGACGAGAGGGAAGTTTATGTGCAAAGGCTCGTGGGCGAAACACAAATAAAGCAAGGCACACATAAAGCAATACTCAGAGCCGCGGGTTGCAACGCACTCGGCAGTCTTTTTGGTAGAAGATGGCCTTTTATCTGGCCGTAACATAATTTGTCGCAGATTTTGCTCAAGGAGGGAAATGTAGAGTTTGAGACTATTCATTTTCGTTGTCAGCCTGGGATTAAGTGTTTGTGGATGTAGAAAGGACACTACAGACACAGAACCATAAGACCAAATAAGAAAGGAGGCTGTTATGGGTACGACACTCCAGTGGTTGGGTCATGCCGGTTTTAAAATCTGTCATGAAGATACCGTCATATATATCGATCCCTGGAAATTGAAGGATTCACCGCACGATGCGACCGTTGTTCTTGTCAGTCACAGCCATTATGACCACTACTCACCGGATGACATCGCCAGGGTCAGCGGAGCGGAAACAAAACTTGTCGCTTCGGCTGATGTCGCCGCTGAAGAAAAAAACGGCCGTAAGATTACGCAGGGGCAGACTGTCGATTTAGGAAGTGTTCGAGTCAGCGGTATCGCTGCGTACAATCCCGGCAAGCAATTTCATCCCAGGGCAAACAACTGGGTCGGTTTTGTAATCGAGGTCGGCTCAAAACGCATTTATTATGCCGGCGATACCGACCTGACCGAAGAGATGAAGTCTCTAAAAGACATTGACGTTGCCCTGTTGCCGGTGGGAGGTACGTTCACTATGGACGCGACCGAGGCCGCCGAGGCAACAAAGTACATAAAACCTAAACGAGCCATTCCTTACCATTGGGGTGACATCGTGGGCGATCGGGCAGACGCCGAAGCATTTGCCGAGGCGGCAGATAGCGAAGTGCAGATACTATCACCCGGCGAGATAATCACTTTGGAATAGGTGTTCGGCTTATCTAATCCAGAGATTTCAAACGAATGGGATATTCTTGGATCTTTCAGTCAGAATATTGCTTGGGCTAAGGTTCAGAGGCGTTAAAATTGAACCTCATATTGTGCTGTTAGTCAGACGATGGTCATTTTTTGCACATTTTTCTAAGAATTATCGTTACGAATGTGCGTTCTTGCTCACTTATATTATGATGAGTGGATTATCTTGGAGGCGATGAAAATGTACTTCATAATACCATCGGTCGGGCGTTCGTTGTTGCTGCAATGCACCTTTGCTGCCCTGGCATGCTGTATACTTGCGCCGGGAACCTGTAGCGCAGATGACGGTAAACAGGCCGCATTGCCCTTGTTACAAGAAGGAAACAATGAGTTAGATGGGGGCGATGTATTCACCAACTCCATCGGCATGAAACTGAAGCTCATCAAGCCCGGATCGTTTATGATGGGCGCTGTTAGTGACGCAGATAAAGAGAACCCGGTCCACAAGGTGACCCTGACAAAGCCATTCTATATCGGCGTATGTGAAGTGACTCAGCAGCAATATCAGAAGGTTATGGGCGCCAATCCTTCCAGATACAAGGGGCCAAGGTGTCCGGTCAATACTGTCTCCTGGATCGATGTCCACGATTTTTGCCAGCGCCTGTCCAAGATGGAGAATAGACCATATCGTCTTCCTACAGAGGCTGAATGGGAGTATGCCTGTCGTTCCGACACCACCACCGAATATTATTGGGGAGATGAGCTTGACGCTCGGTATGCATGGACTGACGACAGCAATCCGCACGATGTGGGAACCAAACTTCCAAATGCCTGGGGGCTGCATGATATGAGTGGGAACGTTTGGGAATGGTGCGCAGATTGGTATGATTGGTATGATGCCAGCCATCCATATGATGACCGGACCACTCAAGGTGACCCGCAAAGTGACCCGAAAGGACCGTCACGCAAGTCGTACCGTGTTCTTCGCGGCGGCTCCTGGCGCAACATTGCGTGGTGCTCTCGATCTGCGTATCGCCGCCGGGGCTCGCCTCGCAGTCGGCAGAGCGGCTACGGATTTCGTATTGTCCTGGACTCGAAAGCTACCGGTGCCGTCCATTTGCAGATTGACCCAATCAGTGAGAGAGCTAAGCGACTCTACAATGAGTTAGATGGGCACGATGTACTCACCAACTCCATCGGCATGAAGCTGAAGCTCATCAAGCCTGGATCGTTTGTGATGGGCTCTTACAGCGATGACCAAGTGCCGACCCGTAAGATCCTAACAAAGCCATTTTATATCGGCGTATGTGAAGTGACTCAGCAAAAATATGAGGAGGTTATGGGCGCCAATCCTTCCGAATACAAGGGGTCAAGGCGTCCGGTTGATTCTGTCTCTTGGAACGATGCCAACGAGTTTTGCCAACGCCTGTCCGAGATGGAGAATAGGCTATACCGTCTTCCTACCGAGGTTGAATGGGAATATGCCTGTCGTGCCGGCACCACCACCTATTATTATTGGGGAAATAAACCTGACGATCGGTATGCATGGACTGAGCACAACAGTTCATATATGGTGCACGATGTGGTAACCAGACTTCCAAATGCCTGGGGGCTGCATGATATGAGTGGGAACGTTTGGGAATGGTGCGCAGATTTGTATGTGGTCTACTCTCGACGGCGAAATAACCAAAATGATCCGAAACAACGATCAAATGAGCCGTTTCGCGTTCTTCGCGGCGGCTCTTGGTACGATGTCCTTGGTGGTCTTACGATGTGTCGTTCGACGTCTCGCACCGGCGGCCCGCAGGTCAGTCGGCTCGGTCACCACGTGGGGTTTCGTATTGTCCTGGACTCAAACTAATAGTCCATAACACCTGAAGTGATGGGTGTCATTGCGAGCGAAGCAAATCAATCTCAACCGTTAGATAGGTGGGAGCCTCAAAACCGCACGCTTTGGAGATGGACGCGAACAGAGGCTGGCTAAACACATACTCAGTGAGCCGTACATATTAATTTGCCGTTCGTTGGCTTGTCATTTATCTGGAGGGAAGGTCGAGAATCTTTTTACAGCGAGGGCACTTGACCTTATCGCCTTTGAAGTTGGGTGGGATTTTGAGTTTTAATCCGCATACGCAGGTCAGGAATATGAATTGATTGACCCTTCGCATAATGTCGCCAACCTGGCGCGTTTGTTTATCGGCCCGGTCTTTCTTTGTTGCTTCGGCGCCGGCCTGGCGCAAAGCGACATCTTCTTTTGCGCTCAGAGCGGCAACAGGTACAACTGTTTTGTGATGCGTTACGTTAGTGAAAGCATCCGAATACTGCTTGAACGAAGCACCCTGGCTCATGTTGCGCAGAATCTTAATCCGTTCGGAAATCGGCGGATGCGTGCTGGTCAGATCGGATAATTTCATCTGCTTCTTTTTTTTGAAGGGATTCACAATGTACATCGGCGCGGTCACCTTATTTACGGTTGCCAACTGGGGAGAAGGATCACCGGCAATTTTCTCCAAAGCGCTGGCAAGGCCTTCCGGATAGCGGGTCAACCTGGCAGCCCCGGCGTCGGCAAGGTATTCACGCCGCCTCGAAAGTGCATAATATAAGAGATATGCCATAATCGGCGCCGCAATAGCGGCAACAATTGCGATTACCAGCATAACAATCTGGCCCTGGCCGCCGCCCTTTCCGCCGCTTGAGTACCTTCGGCGAGATCCCGACAAAGAACTGTAGAACATCCCACGGAGAAAGACCTGCGAGAGCAGAACGATTGAGCCAAGCATAATACCGGCAAGCGTCACAAAGAGAATGTCACGGTGGACGATGTGACTCATCTCGTGCGCTATAACGCCCTGGAGCTCGTCCCGGTTGAGCCGGGCCAAAAGCCCCGCCGTCACGGCGATCGATGCGTTTTGGGGATTTCGACCGGTGGCAAAGGCGTTTGGAGCCAAGTCGTTGATTATGTATATCTTGGGCATTGTCGGCAGACCTGCCGCGATTTTCATTTCTTCAACGACATTGAACAGTTGCGGATGAACTTCGTGTGTAACCAGCTTGGCGCGGCTTGAAGCCAGCAGTATCTGGTCTCCGCTCGACAGGCTTATCAATGTAAGGATCAGCCAGATTACCGTTGCAATCATCAGGCCTATCAGGCCGCCTTCGGGGCTTTTGGTGAAAGCCATGCCGATGATAAAGCCCAGAAGCAGCAACACCGCCGCCATAATCACCATCAGAAAGATGGAGTTTCTTTTATTGGCTCTAATCAGTTCCCACATTGTTTGTCACTCATAATCCGGTTCACGGCACCACCAAACAATTTTGAAGGTTACACCCGGAGAGAAACCGAATCCATCAGAGCGGCAATTTGGCTTCACTCAAAGCGTATTACGCCGAAAGTTCGTTTAGCACGACTGCTTTCTCAGATTCCCCGATTCTACGTGCATACTTTCGACCTCGCCCGCCCGGACGATTCTGCCCGGATCCAGGCAATAGGCCAAAACGAGCCAGGTACTCATCGCTTGCTGGGGTATGTTCGAAGTGCTATGTGTTAAAGCTCACCTTCGGAACTTCCCGCTCGGCAGCAACTTCAATCTCGAAGAAGTCGCGTTTGATGAATTTGAACATCCCCGCTATGATGTTCGAAGGGAACATCTGAATCTTGTTGTTGAAGAACAAAACCTGGTCGTTGTAGCTCTGCCTGGCAAATGAAATTTTGTTCTCGGTGCCAGTCAGCTCTTCCTGAACCGCAAGGAAATTCTGATTGGCCTTCAGATCGGGGTAATTCTCGACGACCAGCATGAATTTGCTGAGCGCTTCTCCGAGTGCGCCTTCGGCTTTCGCGGCTTCGTTGACGGTATTCGCTCCCATCGCCTGGCTTCTGGCCTTT
The DNA here is from genome assembly GCA_964612465.1 of uncultured Pirellulales bacterium. GTDB lineage: Bacteria > Planctomycetota > Phycisphaerae > Sedimentisphaerales > Anaerobacaceae > JAFGPJ01. The sequence goes on along the minus strand of CAZTDF010000025.1, from coordinate 4,295 downwards.
GTAATAGCCTCAAAAGTCCCGCGCTCGTGCTTCATATAGCCTTTGGCAGTCTCGACAAGGTTGGGAATCAAATCGTGCCGGCGCTTTAGCTGGACATCAATTTGTGACCAGGCATTATCGACCTGGTTTCGAAGTCGAACCAAAGCATTGTAAACGCCAATGACAAAAAGAATCAGCAGAAGCGGAATACCAACTAGAATGAGAACCACAATAAGGATCGTTGCTCCCATAGGTTTTCTCCTTTATTGAAGGCCTTTTAGTTGTACGCTATGATTGGCTTTTTTTCAGGATTATCACTGCAATAATAGCAACGATAGCGACAATCCCTGATATCATGGTCAGTTTACTAAGGGCAACGATGGGTAATACTTGGGTCATCATAATTTTACTCCTTTCGTTAAACTTGATTGTAACCAAATATATCGCTTAACAACTTTTGAATTTTATTGTCTTTGTCCAG
>CAZTDF010000025.1:0-3735 GCA_964612465.1 uncultured Pirellulales bacterium | reverse complement strand
TCGATCTCAACGTCTTCAAGCTCAAGCGTGATCATCGCATTTTTACAAGCTGGACAATCCATATTTCAAAACTCAAAATTCAAGCCCCGGAACCTTTTGAGCACTCCTGCAAGCTTACCGTCAAATGCCTGCTGCTTCGGCCGGGTAATTCTACCATATAATACGCAAGGCCGCATAAAAAATTCAATAATAAAGTGTAAAAATCGAGAATATCCAAATGTTCCGGCATGAAACACTTGATAAATATGGACATTCTTCTCTATGCACTTGTCACTGCTGTAATGTTATAATTGCCGAGTCACGTCGTCAAGAAGAGATTCCTGATAATTTATTATTAGACCTTCGATCATTTAGAACCGCAGATTGTGGCCGAATAAACAAACTATTCTATTGTCATGTCTGTCTCAAATAAGGTATAGAAATTTCGGGTCGTTGTGCCGATATCAACAAGTTAAATGACAGGGAAATATTTGTGCTTGACGAGGATAAGGTAATTGATTATTGAATAGTATTGGTTACAAATGAATACGGCTCGAGAAAAGCGTTAAGGCAATAAATGAAAAGATGGATTCATCTTTACACGGGTATAATAAATTATGCCATTTAAAGGTATCGGATTATGATAGTTGATTGTCATACTCATATAAAACTGGCTGTTAAGGACCCTGAAACATCCGAGCATCTTGCAGCAGCAGAAACAGTCGATGTGTGCTTTGTATTGGCGACCCTGGAAGGGCCGAGCGAAGAGGTCAACAAGAAATTAGCTCAATATGTAAACAAACACAAAGAGAAAATGGCCGGCTTTGCAGTCGTGGATCCCGGCAAAGACAAAATTAGTACAAATCATCTGAAATCCATCCCCGATAAATTGGGACTTAAGGGAGTAGTTCTGTATTGCTCGGCATGCGGTTTTCATCCCACTCATAGTCGGGCGATGAGATTATATGAATCAGTGCAGGAGCTTGGCCTTCCCATTTTTTTCCATAACACGGGAGACCCTCTGGGCTCGAATGCCGTTCTGGAGTATGCTCAGCCATTCCTTCTGGATGAAGTTGCAAGAGAATTTGCGAATTTGAAAATAATCATCGGAAACATGGGTGTGCCTTTTGTCGAGCAAACATTGTCGATGGTGGGCAGGCATAAAAACGTGTATGCGGATTTGACGATACACCCGAGCAGGATTTGGCAAACTTACAATATAGTTGTCGCGGCGTACGAGCAGGAAGTTATGGATAAGTTGCTGTTCGGGAGCGGATTCCCCTCAGCCAGCGCCGGTGAGTGTATAGAAACATTGCTTGGCTTTAATATGCTGCTGGCTGATACGAACCTGCCAACGGTTCCACGTGGCATTATTCGAAATATAATAGAACGGGACACGCTGGAATTGCTCGGAATAAAAGAGAAAAGCACAGAGACAGAAGAAACAAAAAGCGAGAAGACCAAAGGGCGCAAGAGCCTCCGCGCAAAGAAGGAAAAAGACAAGAGAAACAACGATGACTGAGCTTCTGGAAGAGCGAAGAGAAAGCTGGGGGACACGTGGCGGATTTATTCTGGCGGCAATTGGCTCTGCCGTCGGACTCGGTAATCTTTGGGGATTTCCATACAAGCTGTACAGCTATGGGGGCGGTGCGTTTCTGATTCCGTATATCGTCGCCCTGTTTTTGGTCGGTATTCCTATAATGATTCTCGAATTCAGTATCGGCCATTACACGCAGCGAGCGGCGCCCGATGCATTCAAACGAGGGCACAAGCGTTTCGAGATTGCCGGCTGGTGGGGAATTATCCTGGCTTTCGTGATAATCACTTATTATCCCGTGATCCTGGCGTATTGCTTTAGCTTCTTGTGGTACAGCATCGTCGGGATTTTTACCGGCGGAGAATTGCCCTGGGCGGGCGAGGGAATCGAAGGTGTCGAGAACGCCAGCCGGTTTTTTAACCAGACATATCTCGGCAAAATAGACGGCCCCAATCTTGGGGCGATTCGGTGGAATATAGTCCTGCCGTTGATCATTACCTGGGCCGCGATGTACTTCTGTATATTCAAGGGCGTACGTCTTGTTGGTAAGATTGTCTGGCTAACGGTCCCCTTGCCGTGGCTGATGCTGCTGATACTGACGGTACGCGGGCTGACTCTCGAAGGCAGCATGCAGGGCCTGACCTATTATCTTGATCCCGTGTGGTCCGAGCTTACTAAGCCGGTGACATGGCGTTATGCATTCGGGCAGGTTTTCTTCTCGCTGAGTCTTGCTTACGGCGTAATGATTACCTATGCGAGCTTCCTACACAGGAAAAGCGACCTTAACAACAACGCGGGTATTATCAGTATTGCCGATTTCGCAACGAGTTTTGTCGCCGGGCTGGCGGTCTTTGCCACGCTGGGCGGGATGGCTTTTATAACTCAGCAGGCGGGCAATCCGGTTGCCGTGGAAAACGTTGCCGAAGGCGGGCCGTCGCTTGCCTTTGTTGCGTTCCCTTACGCACTGGCGCAATTGCCTCATTCGGCGTGGTTTAGCTTCGTTTTCTTCTTCGCGCTTGTAACGCTGGGAGTGGACTCGGCCTTCTCTATGACCGAATCAATTCTGGCCAGTATCATCGACAAGACCGGTTGGCGCAGGTGCTTTGTTCTGCCCGTCATGAGCGTGGTGGGACTTCTATCCGGGCTGATTTTCGTCACCCAGGGCGGAATCAACTGGCTCGGCACAATCGACGGATTTGTCAACGGCACCTGGGGCATCGCGTTCATGGGCTTGCTGGAGTGTGTCGTTCTGGGCTGGCTGTGGCGTATCGACATACTCAGGCAGCACGCGAACAGCCGAAGCGACTGGAAATTGGGCAAATGGTGGAACTATCTTATTCGCCTGGTCATACCGGTAGTCCTCGGCACGCTTTTCTTCTGGCAGCTTTTCGATGACATCACCGGCGATGGATTTCTGAGAACGCCGGAGGGTGACTGGATATTAACGAACTGCGTCGGCTTGAGCATTTTAGCCTGTGTGCCAATCGTCGCGGTGATTTTCAGTCTTTTAAGAGGCCGTACAGACATTGAAGAGCCGCAGCGGCCGGAAGGTAATCTGATCGTTAAGGGCGGATTTGCAGGGAAGATTGCATTGCTTGCAACATTGATCATCGCGGGCCTGCTCGTTGTCCAATTTACCGTCTCAATGCCGCAGGCAGTAAAACACACGATAATCTGGTTGTCATTAGCCGCCGGTGTAGCTGCGATGCTGCTGAGCAATTATATCCTGGACAGATACCACACTTCGAAAAGCCAGGCTTCATGGCTGGCGAGATGGGCCGGCATTATCGCGACGATGGATGTCAGTGCGTCGGTAGCGACGATTCTGATTGGGCTGGCCAAGACGGAGGAAGCCGCCGAACCGGCCGCTCATATCCGTGACAAACTCGGCGGAACTTCTTATGTAATTCTCGCCGTAGCGTTTTTAATAATCATAGGCGGCTTAGGCTGGTCATTCTATCGAGCATTAACAGCGGCAGGCAGAGATACAGACATTCAACATCCCGACGAAGAATAAAAACCTCCACAATATGTCATTGCGAAGGAGCAAAGCGACTGTGGCAATCTCACGCGTCATAAGCAGTCCTTGGGACTCATAAAAAGATGGGTGGCAGCCTCATCCAGATTGTCGTTTATCGGGATGGGGATGGTTTTTCATGCTATTTTGGCTTAAACCCTTTAATTTCTTTGCCGGTGTACTTCGTGCAGGCCTTTTCCAG
>CAZTDF010000024.1:0-35672 GCA_964612465.1 uncultured Pirellulales bacterium | reverse complement strand
AGTTTGTATCGTCGGTGGCCGTCGTCGTTTTCATACGGCAGGGCGATGACGGGTGTGCCGTCCCGCATGCCGACTGAGACGTATAAATCGTAAGTGCCCGGCTGGGTGTTCGGTGCGAAGCCATACGTTTTCAGGGCTACGGCGAAAGTTGAGCTGACAGCCTCGGTCGAAACTTCACCTGGCGGGCCGACAGCCAGGTCGCGGACGTTGAATGATTCGTCGCAGAATGCCGCGACTATGCCACCTTCTTCATCCTTGAGTGTGAACGCTATGAAGCCTCCCGGGTAGCAGGGGGCTACACCGGCGTTAGCCCACGTGCTTGTGATGGTAAAAGGTTCAGACAAGTGAATACGTTTGGGGAAAGTCGCTTTCTTTAGTTGAATGCGATATCCCATCCGCCGGTTGATCTTATCGATAATGTCACGGTTCTCATCCAGCAGTATCCGCGGCCACCAGTGGATGGACATGTAGCTGGCGTGGTACTCTTCGACGGACTGTAGCAGGAGCGAGCCGTCGCCCCAGGCATTTTTCCGCTTGCTCGATCCGTAGTGCTCGTGCTCCAGGATGACGGGCAGCTTCGGCCAGAACTCCTGGGCCATCTCGGCGTGAAACCACGAGTTCGGCGGGGCTTGTACGCAGATGCTGTCGTCCCGCAGTGTCACGCCTTTGGACAGGGCGTAATCGGTGATAGGAAAATGCCGCCCCGGCTCGCCCGGCCCGGCGAAGTCGTCGCTGATTGCCAGCAGCGTCTTTTTGAAGTGCTTGCAGTACAGGTCCACGTGAATCTTACGGCTCTCCAAGTCGAAGGGCAGTTTCGAGCTTGCCCATGAGTGGCCTTCGCCCCAGACACCAAATGAGCCTATATCGATAAAAGCGACGTTCGGATTTCCATCGTACCTCTCGGCCAAAGCCTTAAGAAAATTGTCGAGCTTTTCGAGGAAGACCGGGTCCTTATAGTCGGGCTCCCAGTAGGGCCCGTTTTCGTCTACGCCTTTACCGACCGTGAAATTGTATCCCTTCGCGCCGGCGGCGTGCACCCACTCGGGCGTTGCCCAGCGCATCCAGGATTCCGTACTGCTTATACGAAGTGCTATTTGTTTGCCCTTGTCGATCCACCGCTGGGCGGGTGTATCAAGCAGCGAGAAGTTGAATTTACCTTCCTGCGGTTCGAGGAACGACCAGGGCACCCGCAGGTAAGCGCACGATAGACCGGGGAAGTCGTCGAGTGTATCGGACGGTTTTAACTTCGAGCCGTAATTGCTGATAATGTTCGAATAAAAGTGCATCGTCCAGCCCATCTGCGGATTGACGAGCGCCCAGCCGTGATCGACCGGTTCGGCAGTCTGTTGATTAGATTCTTGCGCCGGCGAGGATATCCCGGCAAGAATTATGATGACAAAAAATAAGCGTGGAATTCCATTCTTCACAATATTGTCCTTATACTATGAACATATCATTTTATTTCCCGACTATAACTTCGCTTGACACATTATAGCGATTATTCTACTCAAAAAAATATATTAAAAAAAGAACTAAGTTCTTGACGTTACTGTTAATATGGATAAAATGGGGCAAATGAGTCAGTAAATCCAAGTGCCTGTTTGCTTCACATGTAGGAGGCATGAAAACAGGAGCTTGTTTTATTTGTTATGCCACGGGGCAATGGAAAAGCAAGAGGGGTAATTCCTTTAGTAGTTCAACTGCGCTTTTGACTTTGCTCTTTTTCTCCAATAACATAACTGCATAGCAGGTTTTAAGAAATCCGATGCTAAAAAGATGTATTTTGAAGCGATATCTGTCTTTTTCAAGGAGAAACTAATGCCATCGAGAGATATATGTACTTGGATTTTGTCTTTGGTACTTGTTTCAAGTTATGCTTTTGCCGGTAATATTCGAATGAAGCCTTTTACCATGGCCTGGCGCGATAATGTGGATTCGCTTGTAAATCTGTCTTTTCTATTAGATGCACCGGCCGGCAAAGACGGATTTATCCGCGTAGATAAGGGCCACCTTGTCAAGCCAAACGGCGAGCGTTTTCGCATTTGGGGCGTCAATTTCACAGGTTCGGCATGTTTTCCATCCAAGAAGGATGCCCCAATTGTGGCCGAACATCTGGCCCGTTTCGGCATCAATTGTGTCCGATTCCACTTTCTTGATTCGAACTGGTCCGCCAGTCTTTTTGCCAAAGACCGGAACGACACGCGTGCCCTGGACCGGCAACAGCTTGATCGGCTGGATTATTTTGTAGCCGAATTGAAGGAGCGAGGAATATACACAAATCTCAATCTCAATGTAGGGAGAAACTACAGAAAAGGCGATGGAGTAAGGGATTATGAATATCTCGGGCTAGCAAAGGTTGTTAATTACTTCGACGAGCACATTCAGATGCTGCATAGAGAATACGCACAGCAGCTTTTAACTCACTATAATCCCTATACGAAATCGGAGTACCGCAACGAACCGGCGATTGCGATTGTCGAACTCGTGAATGAGAATTCCATTGTCGAAGCATGGTTCAGCGACCGGCTGGTAGGGACGAACAAGGGGAAGAGCCCCGGTACATGGATAGACATCACGGCCTGGTACGCCGATCAACTGACAAAAAAGTACAATGCCTGGCTGCGAGCACGCCTGTCTGAAGCCGAACTGAAAGAACTCCGTACGCTGGCCGGCGTTAAGGGGAATGAGTTTATACCTCGTTTGACAAAGGACCAGTTTGACGCCGCTCCCGAAAAGAGATTCCACCTTGAAGCGGAGTTCTATATGGAATTGGAAAGGAATTACTTCGACCGGATGTATCAATACCTGAAGGACGAGCTTGGCGTCAAGTCATTGATTGTCGGCACCAGCGACCATAACCACTGGAAGAGCGGCTATCCTCTACTGACTGCTACCTCCAAGCTGGATGTTGTGGATGGTCATGTATATTGGCAGCATCCAAGTTATCTCACTGATCCCAAGACGAAAAGAAGGACATTTTCTATACCGAACACTCCGATGGTCAATGATCCCCTGAAATCCACAGTGGTTCAGCTTTCCAGGTCTGCGGTAGCCGGCAAGCCTTACACTGTTTCGGAAACCAATCATCCTTTTCCGAACGAATATGCCTGCGAAGGTATCGGCATCCTCGCGGCCTACTCGGCCTTCCATGACTGGGATGGCATATTCCTGTACACGTTCGAGCACAAAAATCCCGAAGAATGGGCACCGCGAATGCCGGGACATTTCGAGATTCGGCCGGATCCTGTTAGAATGACAAATCTTGCTGCCTGTGCCGTCATGTTTTTAAGAGGTGATGTTCAGCAGGCGATTGAGACGGTATCGAGGTCATATTCATTGGAACAGGTGCGCCAGAGCATCCGTTACCCATCTTCGGAGCGGCCATATTTTACACCCGGTTTTTCACTTTCCACGCCTTTAAGGCACGCAACGCGAATCGCTGCTTTTGACGCTCGGCCGGGGCAGTATCCGAAAGTTGCCGTGGACAGTCCGATCGTTTCCGACACAGGGGAACTCTCCTGGTACTACTCTAAGCAGGGAAAAGGGCTTGTCACAATTGAAACAGAAAAATCGCAGGCCCTAATTGGATTTGTTAAAGACAATAACAAAGCGTTGAAAAATATTTCCGTTACAGCGGAAAACGAATTCTGCTCAATCATCGTAACATCTCTAAATGCAGAGCCCATTTCCAGCTCCCGAAGTCTCCTTCTGGTAGCAACGGCACGCTCAGCGAATCAGGATATGACTTGGAACGAAGACCGAACGTCCCTAACCGGCTGGGGCTCGGCTCCAACCGTTATCGAACCGGTCAAGGGTATCGTGACTCTCCGGAACATCAGACCGGTAGAACATGTAGAAGCCATTCCACTAAATGGTGCCGGCAAGAGAATGGGACAGTCAATTCGGGCACAAGTAGTTGCAGATGGTTTCGAAATACCTATTGGGGAACCTGCGACTCCGTGGTATCTTGTGAGAATTCAAAGATAGAAAGTCTATTTGTTTACAGTTTGGCTACTCTATATTGACTATGTAATTCAGCGATATATAATATTGTCTGGTTTATATGACGGAATCGGTTTCTCTCATTGTTTCGAGGGATTTTTCCATGTGGGATAGAATTCTCAGGCTTATTCGCAGATCAGCAGAGGATGAAACTCTGCTAACCGAATTCGAAGACAGTTTAATGCTGATAGTCGATCCCGAGCAGCTCACGAATAATCTGCTTAGCAAATTGCAGGGACTGATGGACGTGGAAAAAGCCTTTGTGTATCTGGCGGATCGCAGCGAATCATCTCGAGCTTTCTCGCTGGCGGACAAAGCCGGCCAAGACGAATCCCGGTTGCCTGCTTTGGCTGCCAATGGCATCATAGCCCAGTGGTTTCGTGCTAATCGTCAAATTTTGTTCTTTGAGGAAAATGCAGAGGTAACAGATTACCTTCTTGCCGAGCTTCAGCCGTTTCTGGATTTGTCAGCGGATCTCGCATTTCCACTTATTTCGATGGACAGGTTGATTGGCATCGTGTTTCTGCATCTAAGTCAGGGGCCGTTGAATAAGGTACAGACGGCAAACCTGCAAGTTCTCAGCAGACAGGCCAGTCTTGCTTTCGAGAATGCTCTGTTGTTTAAAGATCGCTTGCGCCAGAACGAACGAATGTTCCGTGCCGAGCAATTGGCAACGATGGGACAATTTGCCGCGGGTATTGCACACGAGCTTCGCAATCCGCTGACGGCGATTCGCAGTACGATACAGTACCTTGAGAATGAATTCGACCAGGGCACAGACCAGCGAAAGCTCGCCCATGACATTTTGGATGACGTAGATAGACTGAATAATATCGTAGGTAATCTGCTGTCACTGGCCCGACCGGCCCAGAGCAATCCCGAGGAAATAGATATTCGCCGGGAGATTGAACGCTGTGCGAATTTTATCGAGGCTAAAGCCAAGAGCCAGAACATTAAGCTTCAAACTGATATCGAGAAGGATTTACCGAAACTTAGATTCGATCCGGCTGAGTTACGACAGGTGCTTTTGAATGTTATGATGAATGGCTTACAGGCAATGCCGGAAGGTGGAATGCTCTTAATTACAGCCTGCTATCTTGTAGAAGAAGCCCGTGACTTCGTTGCGGGCAGTGAGAGGATATTGATTCAGATCGAGGACGAGGGCCCCGGCATCCCCGACAACCTGCGGCAAAAGGTTTTCGAGCCTTTCTTCACAACCAAAGCCGGCGGGACAGGTCTCGGGCTGGCCATTTGCAATAGTATAGTCAAACGATATAATGGTGAAATCTGGATAGAGCAAGCCGGGGGCGGTGGTACAGAAGTGAATATTTCCTTGCCTATAAGCTAAATGCTGTGTTTTGGAGCCGGTCATATGGAGAAACCGAGAGTACTGATTATTGATGACGAAGCCAGCATACGTTCCATTTTGTCCACGTTGTTGAAAAAAAATGGTTACCACGTGCAGGCTGCCGATTCTGGGGAGTCGGGGCTTGATGTATATGCCCAGTTTAAGCCGGCTGTTATTTTGCTGGACTTGAAGATGCCCGGAATCGACGGTATGGAGGTTATGGAAGTTCTGGACAAGCGGTTGAATGCCGACTGTAAAACTATCATAATGACCGCTCACGGGGAGGTTCGTTCAGCCGTAGAAGCCATGAAGAAGGGGGCCTTCGATTATCTCGAAAAGCCCTTTGATAATGATGAGCTTCTGGCATTAATTTCGCGCGCGGTGGAAATGGTAACTCTCAAGCGAAGGGTCAGGGAGTTGGAAGACCAGCTTGAAGAAACCTACAGGTTTGAGAATATTGTTGGTGTCTCGGATAAGATGAAGTCCACGTTCGCTTTAATGCACAGGTTCGCTGGCACGGGTGGTACGGTGCTGGTCTACGGCCAGAGCGGCACGGGCAAAGAGTTAATCGTACGGGCCATTCATCAGGCCAGCAATCGCAAATCAGGGCCGTTTGTTGTGGTTAACTGCGGTGCCATTCCTTCCAATCTGATTGAGAGCGAGTTTTTTGGCCATGAGGCGGGTTCATTTACCGATGCCAAGGAACTCAGGATAGGCAAATTTGAATCGGCTGACGGCGGAACCTTGTTCCTTGACGAAATTGGTGAACTGACTTTACAAGCACAAGTTAAGCTCTTGAGGGTTATCGAAGAAGGAACTTTTTCACGCGTCGGCAGCAACGAGCCGATTGCCGTTGATGTCCGTGTCATGGCTGCAACGAATCGAGACTTGGCGACAATGGTTGAGGAAGGAAAATTCAGAGAGGATCTATACTGGCGATTGAACGTTCTGAGTTTGAATATTTGTCCGCTACGTGAGCGCAAGGAGGATATTCCATTATTGGTGGAACACTTCCTTGAGAGGTATGCCACGCCATTGGGGATTGAAGAGCCTAATGTTTCTGAGAAAGCGGTAGAGTTATTAATGGCTTACGAATGGCCGGGCAACGTGCGAGAGTTGCAGAACTGCCTTTACAGCGCGATAACGGTTGCAGGCGGGCCAACCATTGAACCGGCCGACTTGCCAAGGCGAATTTACTCCGATTCGGAAGCACCTGAGCTGACCAGTATAATATCAGGGCGAATATCACTCGCCGAGACTGCCGCTCAAGCCACAGCTAAAGCCGAGCGGGAAGCAATCAATAAGGCCCTTTCGGAAACGGGGGGCAATCGTGAAAAGGCCGCCGAATTGCTTGGTATCGGTCGAAAGACCCTCTACCGCAAGCTGAGGCATTACGAAATAGAATAATCCGCCCGTTTGATATCAATGTGTCATTCATGACCCAAGAGTGTCAGCCATGACCCATTGGACGTTACAACGGCTGCATCTCTCGGTGGCACTGCTTAGCCTCTATCTCCTTGTCAAACAACAACTTGATAAGGTAACTCCGAATCAATTCTTCTTTGGCACGCACTTTGCAAAGATAGCAATCATACAAACGATTAAAGGAAAGGACTAATTATGGAAAATACTGATTTAATCAATAAAAAGGATAGGATTCTAATTTGTGGACTGACATACATTCTTCTGATAGTACAAAGCTTTTCTGTTATTGATGCAGTCGAGCCTCAGTTTCCAAATGATTTTAAGGTAAGCGAATATTTCAGTTTCTTCGGGAGCGGCGGAATCGACTGGCAGGCTCTAAATGATCCCAACAATAATCCCATTTTAGTGGCGTGTATAAAGGCAGTCGCGGACGAATCGCTTAAACCCCTCGGAATACTGGACGTTGAGCAGCGTCTGGAAAGACTGGAGCGTGGGAACTTGATTGAGAAAGTCGATGGACGCTACATATTGGCTTTTCCCGCTATAATTGGTGTCAAGAGAGAGCGGTTGCGAGAATACGCAGAGCAAGCAGCCCAACAGTTGGTTCCCTCGACCGAAGGGATGATTGCCCAAATTCGGATACATTTGGCGGGGCATGATGTGATGCTTTATCACGTGTTGTGGTCGGTTGTCATGGATGGTGGCCCGGCCTGGGACGCAGCCCGTGCGGAAATGAACAAGAAAATCGATGCCGGTGATACTTCTATCGAGAATAAAGCCTGGCTGTTATACCCATCCCATCCGTTTCGAGCGGGAACTAACAGTTGGAACAACTCTTCCGGGCATCTGCGAGTAACCTGGAGCCGTAATACTCCAAGTCCGAACGTTATCGGCAGAGTCATGTCGCAATGTGCAATCCAATTGATTCAAGCAATCGAACAGGATCGTGCTATTGAGTCGGCGGATGCTAAAGTCGCTTTGGATAAATATGGACTGATAGATGAAATGGGAAAAGTCCGTCTTTATACTATACAAGCCGATTCCGAGGCGTCACAATCTTATGTCGAGCTTGGCTCACAATTCGGCCGGCAGATAATGACCCAATTAGATGTAAAAAAAGTTGCTGACATGCTGGACGTTTCGCCGGGCGTGGCTTTTGTCATTGCCTATCATGAAATCTGCTGGCAACTCCTGCAGGATCTGTCTGACAAAAAGTTTTTGTCGGTACCACAAATCGTGGCTCAGGCCGGTACAAAGACAAGTGATGCTTATCAGCTTGTGTCCTTAACGACCATACAGAGTGTTAAGGATCCCTTGCTGGACACAGAGATGACCACCGAAGAAGCCCAGGCCATCGAGGAGTACCGGCGTATCAAGGCGCGAATTCTCGCCGGAGAGAGTTATGAGGACAAATCGACACCGCTTCATGCAGTTCTGACACGTTTTTCTACATGGAAGCCGCAAGAAAGAGACTACTTCATGGGACTTGATATACTCCGCGCTCAAGCCCCGTCGGCAAAGCCGGAAGAAGGAAGCCTCTGGCCGGTGTTTGCGGGAGACACGGAGTTGGCAGACACGTTTATCCTGGCCTATTCGAAAGGACAATGGATATGGATCGGCAATATGGGTAGCAACTTTGATTGGAATTCCGCCCGGCCCACATTCGAAAAATGGGCGCGGGATAAGATTGGGCAGGAAGTCACGGCCAATGATTCTGTTAATCCTTCTGTTGGCGAGGCTCAAGCACCGGGCGATTCAACAGGCAATCAAGTGCTGAGTCTGGATGGGCAGGGGGACTGTATGCGCGTTGCAGATTCGCAATCGCTGCGTTCGTTTTCGGATGCAATTACAATCGAAGTCTGGCTGAAAGCATCATCGTTTAGTGCAGAGAGCGGAAACGTCAACTCAATTATCCGCAAGAATATTATTCCGGGTGCTGAAAATTTCTTACTCCGCTTTCGAAATGTCAACGGAACGCTACTCTTGGATATGGGTCTTGGCAGTGAAATCGGAGGATTGCAGGTGGCCGATGAGTTTGGGGTGGGCACATGGTATCATCTTGCCGGCACTTATGATGGAAGCACAATCACAATCTTTGTTAATGGCCTCGTCATCGACAGCAAGAATATATCCGGTCAATTGCAAATCGATCAGTCAGATTTATACATTGGCAGAGGCGACCCGACGTTCAGTGCCGGCGAGTACTTTCACGGGTTGCTTGATGAGATTCGCCTCTGGAACGTCACGCGTTCGCAAGAGCAAATCCAGGCCGCCATAAACACACCGTTGACCGGCAATCAAGAGGGTCTTATCGGCTACTGGAACTTCGACGACCGCACGGCAAAAGACCTGTCCGACCACGGTAACGATGGGATTCTTAACGGAGACGCTCGGATTGTGGAGTCTCCTCGCCCTGACTCAACAGCGCCCGAGCAAGAACAGCCGAGTAAACTGCTTGCCTGGTGGAAGCTCGATGAAGTCGATGGAAATGATGTCACTGATTCTTCAGGTAATGATTGTATGGGTACGCTCGTTGGGAATCCTCAGTGGCGGTCTGCCGGCGGAAAGGTCGGCGGGGCCCTCGAATTTGACGGCGACGGTGACTGTGTGCAAATCGAGAATGAAGCGGCATTCGATATTCCAGGACCAATAACCGTTGCCGCATGGTTCAAGGTTAATACATTCGATAAGCGGTGGCAAGCTCTTATAACCAAGGGTGACATGAGCTGGCGGCTCCAAAGATATGCCGAGGATGATACTCTCGCATTTCATTGTACAGGGATTACTTCTGTCACGAGCCAGCGGCCAGAAGGTATCGAAGGCAAGAAAAATGTTAACGACGAACAGTGGCATCATGTGGTTGGTGTCTATGATGGCTCGGCGATACTGCTGTATATAGATGGAGTACTGGATAATTCCAGCAAAGCTTCAGGTGAAATCAATATGAACGATTCGGCTGTGATTATCGGGGGCAATAGTGAGCAAAGCAGCCGCGAGTGGAACGGCCTGATCGATGAGGTTAGTATTATCGGCGGTGTGATTGATGCCAACGCAGTTCATGCGCTTTATACAGGCGCCGATCCGATTATTATTGCACAGACGGCTAATACGCAGCTTCAGAGTTCCGACAAGTTAGTCGCATGGTGGAAATTTGACAACGACGCCAACGACAGCGCCGGGGCCAGTCATGGGACCACACATGGCAATCCGGCCTATGCGGACGGTAAGGTTGGCCGGGCCATTAGCTTCGACGGTGACGATTACGTGGACTGCGGCAATCCGGATTCGCTAAACTTCGGGACTGGAGACTGGACTATATCGGCCTGGATAAAAACAACACAGTCCGGCGTAGAAGATACGGACAAAGGTACTGTTTTTGCCAACGGAGCAGACGAAGGAGGCGGGATTCGATATACGCTTGCAGTGAACGAAGGACAAACCGGCAGCGCTACCTTGACCACGGATGATGACAAATATAAGGTACAGGCAATAAGCAGTGTCGTCGTGAATGATGACGCCTGGCACAACATTGTCGGGATGAGAAACGCAGGGCAATTGCATCTCTATGTCGATGGTGTGTTGGATGGAGGCAACTACCTTCCTGGCGAATACGACCTGTCCGCTGCTTCCCGGCAAAATGTCTATATTGGGGCCATCACGAGTAACGATGATAACAGCCTGTATAAATATTTTGTTGGTCTTATCGACGAGGTCTGCATTTTTGCCGGTGCGATTGACGCCAAGGGGGTTCTTGCACTCTATTCGGGTGAGGATCCTGTGACAATTGCCAAGACGGCACTCATCAGACCTAAAGTTCAGCCGCGACCAACAAGCCGCGATGGTGCTATTGGGGATATCGAAGGGAATTGGCGGATAGTCTCAGATCAGGTAAGCCAACAAGCTATAATTGAAATCCGAAAAAAAACAGACGGAACCCTTGCTGCTACGATTGTTGCTGAGAGTCCCGATGAGACAACACCAGCAATACCTTTGGATGAAGTCACTTTTGAAAACGGTATGCTTCGATTCAAAATGATATCCAATCAGGGTGACTTCGAAGGCACAATGAAAGCAGATGGCTCGACCATCGAAGGTCAATTCCAGCAACAGGATAAGACAATGACGCTTGCTCTTAAGCGCGTTGTTGCGGCACCGAATGAAGCGGTACAGGTCGCTCAAGAGCAGCTCCAGGACCTGACGGGCGGCAAAAGCAACGTAGCAATTGCATTGATATTGGTTCTTGCTCTGGCCGGTGTTGTTGCAGGGATAGTATTTTTCCTCGTCAAATCGAGTATAAGATAAAGCAAGGGAGTACTTAAATGATATGGAAGATTGCGAAAAAGGAATTCCTGCTGAACCTGATGACTTTCAAGTTTGCAGTAGGGATAATACTTTGTGTTGTTCTGATGGCTGTCTTTGTGCCCATCTTAGGCAAAGCTTACCAGGAAAGACTCAAAACTTACAACCAGAACGTTGCCTATAACGAAGCCGAACTGCATAAAGTCACCGTCTATAAAAATATCACGCCCACCATATATCGGCGGCCGTCCGTGCTTGCGGTCTTCAGTGAAGGGCTGGCTAAGCAGCTTGGCAACTCAGCGACGATCGAATATGATGAGGTTCCTGAGATAAGTGGGGCGGCGGCGAATCACTATCTGTCGATATTCTCGGTCTTTGACGTCTCACTGATATTTAAGATTGTCATCAGCGTCCTGGCATTGTTGCTGGCGTATGACACCATATCCGGCGAAAGAGAGCGAGGTACACTGCGGCTTGTGCTCTCAAATAACGCTGCACGCTATCAGGTGTTACTTGGCGAACTTCTGGCGGGGCTGCTGGTCCTTGTTGTGGCCGTCACAATCGCCTTTGTTTTGGGATTAGTCATTCTGCTTTGTTTGCCGATGGTGGATTTTACCGGTTCGGACTGGATTCGCATCGGATTGATGTATCTTGCTTCATTAGTGTTTATTGCGACGATGTACAATCTGGGACTGCTGTTTTCTTCTCTGGCCAGAAGATCCGCCCTTTCACTGGTGCTCGCGTTGTTTGTGTGGATTATTTTTCTGGTGGTGATTCCGAATGCAAGTGTGTATTTCACCACGCAGATTAGATCCGTTGATCCGGAGGACAAGATGAATGAGCAGTTTACCTTACTTCGAAGGCAGGCGGAAGCGGAATTCTATAAGGAACTGGAGCGTTCCGGCAAGAGTTATATGTCCGGACATAATGAACGCTCTGACGTTCCCGGTGCAGGAGGTTTTGGACACGGCTACATTCGATCCGGCACCAAGGCTTGTATTTACAACGAACTTTTAACCTATAGTATCGATGTGCCTATTCAAATCAGATATGCAAACCAGTACTCGGAAATCAAAGATGTTTATCTCCACAGCCTTTTCGAACAGACACGGTTGGCAAATAATCTATCCCGAATTTCCCCCATTTCTCTATACGAGAACATAATGTCTGCTCTGGCCGAGACCGACATGGCCGGATTTCAGCACTTCATCGACGCCGTCAAACCGTACCGAAATGATATTATCGAGTACATGCGTTCCCGAACCAATAACTTCTCTTTGGCGATTTTTTTCACGCCCTGTACCGAAGAAGAGATCGAGACCCGTCCAAAAGGTGATACTGCTGCGCCTCTTGAATTGAGCGACCTACCCCGATTCACTTATAAAGCCGATATTGTACAGACTCTGGGCAGGATCGCTCCCGATTTGGCATTCCTCATCCTTGGGAACGTCCTGTTTTTTGCCGTGGCGTTTGCAGCATTTACAAGATATGACGTCAGATGATTCGGCATCAAGTGGAGAAAAATAAAATGTATTTTTATACGAGCATCGGAGGCCTGATATGATTCGCCAAATTATACGCAAGGAAATTCTGGAGAACCTTCTGAGTTTTCGTTTCATCCTTTCACTGGTGCTGATTATCCTGCTTTTTGCTGTCAGCGGATTTGTCTTTGTGGGCAAGTACAAGCAGCAGTCGAGCGATTATTGGGAAAAAACAAACGAGAACCTGGCAGACCTGAGTAAACAATCGCAGCGACTTTACAGATTGGCGTTCTATAGACAAAGCGTCTGGAGAGAGCCAAAACCGCTTGCTCTTTGCACAGAAGGATTTGAGAAGTCTTTGCCCAACTGTTTTACGTTCGACGTGTTCGGCAGTGACTTACCCGAGATAAAAGGCCGGGGCAACTTTACTCTTTCTCATTTCAGCAACATCGACTGGGCCTTCATTGTTTCTGTGATTCTGAGCTTTCTGTCGCTGGTTTTTACTTATGACAGTATCAGCGGTGAAAAAGAAGATGGAACGCTGCGGCAAATGCTGGCAAACACAATCCCAAGGCACCAAGTGCTCTTGGGCAAGTATCTTGGGGTCGTGCTCACCATCGGCATCCCTTTATTAATCGGCCTGCTGGTTAGCCTTATCATCGTGGTCGCCTCTAACGTTGCCGTTCTCAGCGGATTGGATTGGCTGAAAATTCTTACCATTGTTCTCGTGTCCTTCTTATATCTTTCTATTTTCATCCTTTTGGGTATATTTGTATCGAGCAGAACCGCCTACCCAGCCAATTCCATGGTTGTCCTATTACTGATTTGGGTAGTTTTGGTGATTCTGATACCAAGTTTTGGGAGAATCATCTCAGAAGTCTCCGGCAAGGCTCCGAATCCAACGGAATTGGAGAGAAGATTAGGCGAAATCTCCGCCGATATGTGGTCAAACACCGCCAGATTTGGTGAGAGGGCAGGAAACTGGGCTGGTAATGTCAATAATCCTATGAATAATCCACCCGCAAGGGGCCGGCTCAAAACAGCGGAGGTAAACGGTAAGAACCAGGCCCGGGAAGATTATCACAGAAAAATGCTGGCACAGGCATTAATCGGCCGCAATCTGACATGTTTTTCACCGACTGTAATCTATCAGCGTGCCTCTGAGGCTGTTGCCGGAACGGGAATCAACCACTGCGTAAGCCTTCTCGGGCAGATCAAGGAATATCAAGCCGAGTTGAAGGAATATATTCGCAGCAAGGATGCCGAGGACCCTTTAAGCCTGCATCTGATATTTCCCGAAACAAGCAGCGCGCAGGCCTGGAGAACAATCTCCCATAATCCCGTTGACTTTGACACGGTGCCGAAGTTCCAGGAGCGGGACCTTGCCCTTGGCCAGTCTCTGAAATCAGCCGTGTGGGATATTGGATTATTGACACTATTCAATCTGGTTTTCTTTGCAGCGTCTTTTGTATCATTTTTACGGTACGATGTGAGGTGAGAGGGGAAATCCGATGCAATTATAAATTCCTAAGCAGGTAACATGTAAAATTTAGAAAGAGAGCAAAATGAAAATGAGACAAATCCACAGAATGATATTTTTAACAGCTATTGTGTCGTGGGCGCTGTGGTCGGGGCCCGGAAATGTTCTTGCGGCGGAGAAGCTCGATTCTTCACTGAGTCGGATTGAGCAACGTCTCCAGGAAGAAAGCAAAATAAGTCCTTCTGAGCCGAATTCGATTGCGTATCTCAGGGCAGTTGGGGAGCTGCCGGCACGAACTGTCTCGCCGAGGGGAATGAAGGCCAAACGTGTATTAACACTGGCCGAATGCTTACAATCGGCCTTTGCCAACAGCAACCAGATCAAGCAGGCACGCGAACAGATCCTGGCCGTCGGAGGCAGTAAGCTGATTAACAATTCGCGATTCATGCCCAGCGTTGAGCTGATTTCCCAATATGAACATTTCCGAAATTTCGAGTCCGACAACAATACCGATGATGCCCACAGCATCAGTGCCAAAATCAGCCAGCGGATCTTTGAGTTCGGCAAGGACAATCCTTTGGATACCAGCCTGCGTCGCGAGCAGCGTGATGTGTTGTTCAATTACGAAAATGCAATTGCCGGCGTGTTTTCGGATGTACGCAAAGCGTTCTTTTTCATAAAGCTGAAGGAGCAACAAATTGCCACTCGTCAGGAACTGCTTAAGCAATTCGAAAAGCAGCACGAAATAAAGAACCAGAGGATGGAGGAAAACAACCTGAGCACCAAAATGGAGGTTCTGACGGCCTATCTAAACGTGCTTACGGAAAAATCGGCAATCAACGCATTAGAGCGTGAGAAATTCAACCGTATGATAGATTTGTTGCGGCTGATTGGTTTGCCGGTTGGGGCCAATCAGGTGGAATTTGAAGGCCAGGTGGATAGCTTCGCTCTTGACGAATTTGACATGGAGGGCATGATTTTCCTTGCCCTTGCCCAGAGCAGTCAGGTGGCATTGTACGAGGCCATTGTGGCCGAGCAGCAAAGAGTACTGGACCAATTGCGTTATGAATACCTGCCGGACTTGCGTGCCAGCACGGGGTATCAGGATGAAAATGGTACGATAGGTGGCGACCTTCTCAACGATGACGACACCTGGGGATTCGATATTTTCGGCCAGCCGAAGATGCCGGGCCAGAAAGAAGACAGATCACAAAGTCTCGGCATATTCAGCGATGAAGTGACTTTAGGCGGGCCCGATCCGGGATGGTACGCCGGCTTGCAATTGCGGATTCCGATCACAGAGGGCGGAGCACGCAAGGGCCGGCAAATCCAGGCGAGGGCCATGCTGAACAGCTACAAGGCGGCTCTCGAAGATCAAAAGGACCGCATTGAATTGACCGTGCGTCAACAATACAACTTTTTAGCGGAGCAAAAATTGAAAGTGGACCTGGCGCAGAAGAACGTCGATATCGAGAGCCAGCGGTTCATGATACAAACCCAACGGAGAGACGTCGGAAAGATCGACGACGACGCCCTGGAGCGGTTCCGCGAGAATTTTTTCCGGGCGCAAGACGGCCTCTTTATTGAACAGGGAGAACTTATCCAACGCCAGGAAAACCTGCGTTTAGCAATACGGTTTTTTAAGTAGGAGAAACTTTCAGATGAACAGAATCCGAAACTTCATAAACATTGCATCAATAGTATGTGCCTTATTTCTGGCAGGTGCCGTGTATGCACAGCAGGAAGAACAAGAGGCACCCACCACCAATCCGGACCAAACATCTAAGACACGTACGGAACTTTTGAACGAGCTCAGTCTCAGAGATGCTCTGGTTGTCCTCGAGAATGCCAAGGAAGCCCACGATCGTTTCGAGAGTGCGTACCGGGATGCAGAAAGGCTTATTAAGCAGAACATCATTCCCCAAAAGGAACTCGATGATGCTTGGTCGGCCTACATGCAAGCACAACAGACACTGAAGCAGGCTGAGATCCAGCTCGAACAAACGAAGCTGGGTTTTCTCGCCAACGCCACACACATTACGATCATGGAAGCCAAGAAGTACTATGACAGTGAAGGTCGGCGAATGATCGATTTAGTGCTCAAGAACTCGTCTGATTTGACGCTGGCCGAGTCGGCATTGAGTTTGACCGAGACGCAAAGTGGATCCGAATTACGATCGGAATGGCAAAACCCCAAGCAGATACAGGCCCTGCTGGATATCGATAATATTATCGTCTCGATTGTCAGTAACAACGCGAGCATAGGCAAGCCTTACGAGAAGATCATACCTATGCTGCGCTACGGGGCCCAAGAGAAGCTCAAGTTCATACTGCTGACGGATGTCCAGGAAGCAGGAGTCAAACTAAAATACCTGGATCAGAATGTTATTGAGTATGTTTATCTCGAGAAGGAATCGCTCCAGGAAATCCCGACCGCCGTGGCTTCCCAGTTCTCTCAGGAGGGCCAGCTTGGCACGGATATCAATTATCGCCTTGATCTCGAAATGCTTGTGACGTCCGAGATGAATTTCTCTCTGTTGGTGACGAATCTGCCGCCGCAGATCAACTACTCGTTTGTTGATTCGAGCAGCGGCGCCCGCATCACCAGCGTGCGTTTTACCGAATTAGTCAGCAAGCACGGCCTGGCTCTGCGCATCTCCATTCCGCAAAAGCTCGATGTGGGGATGATTGACAAGACGATCAACTTCCAGGCCTGGGTGCTTACAACCAAACAGGCGGAAATGCTCAACGGATTGAAACAGGAGAATGTTAACCAGGAAATACCCGCCGAGCAACTCGCCCAAATTAAGGCTGGCCGGGTCGATCTGGTCCTGATCCCCAAAGGGGCCGGCCGACTTGAGATACTGATCAACAATCTTTTCGAGGAAATCAAGCCGCAGCAGGAAGTGGACATCAAGGCCGATTTGCATAATGACGGCACCCTGACTTTGTTCAATATAGTTCCGGAGATATCGCCGCCCCTGGGCTGGAAGGCTGAAGTTCTGCCGAAATTGATTGAGGAACTTTCGCCGGATAGCAAGCAGTCGATACAGATACACCTCAGTCCGGGCCCGGACGTCGGCGTCGGCGAATATGAGGCTCAGATCGAGGCGAGAGGCCAGAGCGGCAGCGAAGTTGTGGAGGCACTGGAGAAGCGACTTAAAGTCCGCATCAGCGCCAAGACAAATATAACCGCCACACTGATATTGGTTTTAGGCCTGGTTGTCCTGATTACCGGTATAGTATTCATGGGTGTAAAACTTAGCAGAAGATAGAAAAGTCAGGGATAGACAATGATCTGGAAAATTGCCAAAAAAGAGTTTCTGCTGAATATGATGACGTTCAAATTCGCAGTGGGAACGATATTGTGTGTTGTTCTGGTGGCAGTCTTTGTGCCGGTCCTTGCGGATGACTATCAGCAGAGGCTGCAAAGATATAGCCAACAAGTCACAGACAACGAGGCCAAGCTTAGGCAGGTCAAGGCTTACAGGGTTCTTACGCCCACAATATACCGCCGTCCGCAGGTGCTGTCGGTTTTCAGCCAGAGCAAGGAAAAAAGTCTGGCGGATTCTGCAAAGATTGGATTTGGAGCCAGGCCCGACTTTGACAAGATCCCGGAGATCAACGCCGGTCCGTCTGAGGTGAATCCGTATCTGTCCATCTTTCCCGGCTTTGATTTCCTGCTGATCTTCAAGATTGCCATGAGCGCCCTGGCCCTGCTAGTGGCTTATGACGTCATTTCCCGCGAAAAGGAACAAAGGACGTTGAGCCTGATGTTATCGAATCGCGTCCCTCGAGCCCACGTCCTGCTGGGAAAACTTCTGGCAGGTGCTTTGACATTAGCAGTTCCGGCCACAGTTGCGTTCATCGTGGGCCTGTTGCTGCTTCAGTTGTTTCCCTTGATTAGCTTGGAGGCATCCGATTGGGTACGGATCTCCATGATGTATATCACATCATTGATCTTCCTCATGGCCATGTATAACGTCGGCTTGCTCTTCTCGTCTTTAACAGGAAGCTCCTCGTTCGCCATGATTCTGGGACTTTTCTTATGGGTGCTTTTCATCATCATCGTTCCGGATGGAAGTGTTTACCTGGCCCGAGAACTCCAGCCGGTCGGAACCGTGGAAGCAAGAGATGAGCAGATGACGTCCGTTAAAAAAGAGTTCCTGCAGGAATGGCGTGAGAAGCGTTCCACACTGCCGCGTGGAGGTGGAGCAAACACTGAGGAGGGCCCATTTGGAGGCAGAGGTCACTGGTACATAATCGTGTGTGACCCTGCGGAGGTAGAATACTGGGAGAAGGGAGCTTCGCTCGAGGTGTCTCTCAATGTCAAATATGCACGCAAATTCTGGGAGGTCGAGCACGGTTACCTTGAGGGCCTTCTCCGGCAGACAAGATTGGCCAGAAATATTGCGAGAATCTCGCCGGCCTGCCTTTATGACAACGCCATGGGTTCACTGGCGGGAACGGATTTAGCAGACTTTCAGGCTTGGACAGCGGCGACCAGGACATACCGGGAGACAATGTTAAGATACATCCGCAACAAGACTGATGATCTGCGCGACCCTTCGTATATCACCCAATGCACAGAGGCCGAGCGAATTGCATGGGCAAAGGGAGATGAATCGCGTGATGAGGCCGGTGAATCCGCCGCCAAACACACATCGCCCCTCAACCTCGAAGACCTACCCTTGTTCGCGTACACAATGGGAATCACCCAGGGCCTTCAACGGGCGACTGTGGATCTGGCAATACTGCTCGCGTTTAATGTCCTGATGTTCTCGCTGTCTTTTGTGGCGTTCCTCAAATACGATGTGAGATGATAGAGATTTGATGTGACAGGTATACAAGCTCAAACCTGTCCGTTTTTGGAGAGTTGGACATGTTTTTTCAGATAGTTCGAAAAGAGATCCTCGAAAGTTTGTTGAGCGTGCGTTTTGCTTTGTCGATACTCTTTACCATAATCCTTTTTGCGGCCAGTACGTTCTTTTTTGTGGAACGTTATAGGGAGCAATCGGAGGACTACTGGCGCAGACACAATGAGAATCTCTCGGGCTTCAGGGAACAAACCGACCAACTCTGCAACATTGCCTTTTATGAGCAGCACATTTATCGGAAACCGAAAGTGCTTTCCCTCTGTGCCAGCGGCGCCGAGCAGCGGCTTCCGGGACACTTTACCTTCGATGGTTTCGACATTGGCTTGCCCCAAATCGTGGGTCAAAGTAATTTTACGCTGCCTCGCTTTGGCGACCTGGATTGGGCGTGGATCATCTCACTCGTGCTGAGCTTCACGGTGTTTGTTTTCGCCTACGACTGTGTCTGCGGGGAAAGAGAAAAAGGAACCCTGCGGCTAATCCTGGCTGGCGCGACTCCGAGAGCCACCCTACTCTTAGCCAAATATGCTGGCTTGATCCTTACACTGGCCATCCCTCTGTTTCTGGGCTTGTTTATCAGCATGATCATTCTGATCGCCTCGGGAACCGAATCCGTCGGTTTCATCCGATGGGAGAGTGTTGTCGTTGTTGTATTGACGTCATTCCTTTACCTGTCCATATTTGTTTTCCTGGGCATATTCGTCTCCGCTCGGACGTCAAATTCATCAAATTCCATGGCTGCTCTCTTGTTCATCTGGGTTGTTCTGCTGCTCCTCATACCGAGCTTGGGCAGAGTGATTTCAGACAGGTTCTATCACGCTGCCACTACCGAGGAATTCGAGAGAGCCAAATCGCAAGCCCGCAAAAGCATCGACGACCGTTTCTATGCAGGCGCGTATGGCAGCAAAGCCAGCGGCACGGCCCCAAACCGTGATGATCCGGACGTCGATCCGCCGGGAAGAGCCCGATACACTGTCGATGAGACCGCTGCAATAAATCGAGTCGTGGATGCTCAATACAACCGAATGTTAGCCCAGGCGGAAGCCGGTCGGGCATTCATATATATTTCTCCGGCGGTGGTATACCGCCGCATATGTGAGGTTATGGCTGGCACGGGCATCGATCGCTCGAAAAGTCTTTATCGGCAGATTAAGAGGTACCAGCAAAACCTTCGAGAGTATATCCTTTCGGAGGATCAGGGTGATCTTGGAAGCCTTCATCTGCTTTTCGACGATAAAGCAAGAGTGACGGGTTGGACCACCATATCTCATAAGTCTGTAAACTTCGACACGGTACCGAAGTTCCAGGAGCGGGACCTTGGGCTTGGAGAATCTCTGAGATTAGCCGTTTGGGATATCGGGGTGCTGGCGTTATTTAACCTGGTCTTCTTTGCAGCGGCTTTTGTGTCATTTTTACGATACGACGTGCGGTGAAAGAAAAAGGATATGCTATGATCTGGAAAATTGCCAAGAAAGAATTTTTGCTGAACCTGATGACGTTCAAGTTTGCGGTTGGAGCTGTCGCCTGCATCGTTTTGACGGCGGTGTTCATGCCTATCCTGGCGGCTGATTACCGGCAACGACTGGAAACGTACAACGGGAACGTGGCCGACAACGAAGCCGAGATTCGAAATGTCATAGTTTACAGGAACATAAGACATACAATCTATCGTCCGCCGGCCGTGCTGTCGGCTTTTAGTGCCGGCCTGGAAAAACAGTTGGCGGGATCGGCTAAAATCGAGCTGGAGAAAGTACCTGAATTGAGCGTGACACAGCGAGGAGGCAATCCTTATCTGCCGATCCTTGCCGTATTCGACCAATCACTGATTTTCAAGATCATTATCAGCATCCTTGCTCTGCTGGTTGCCTATGACATGGTATCGGGAGAACGCGAGCAAGGTACACTTAAGCTGGTACTCTCAGGCACAATCGCCCGGTACCAAGTGTTGCTGGGTAAGCTCATAGCGGGATTAATCACGCTAAGTGTTCCCGTTATAATCATCTTTGTCGTAGGGCTGGTGGTTCTCTTATCTTACCCCATGGTGGCCTTAAGTGGCTCAGACTGGATCCGGGTAGGACTAATGTTAGTTGCGTCCCTGGCTTTCACTGTTGTCATGTACCAGTTCGGGCTGCTATTCTCGTCTCTTGCAAGACGCTCTGCCATCTCAATGGTGCTCGGATTATTCATCTGGATCATATTTGCCATCGTCATTCCCAATGCAAGTGTTCATTTGGCCACACAATTCCGGCCATTGGAGTCCCCAGAGAAGCGAGACAGCCGGGTGATATCTCTCAAAGATGACCTTGCCAATGAGCTTGGCAATGTCAAGGTGGACTCTTCAGGCAGTCTTATCACAAGCGATGAGAGGGATGCTTTCGGAGGCTATTACGCCAAAAGAAGGGATATTTACTGGCTCAATGCCGAACAAAAACTGAATTCTTTGACCATACCTATCAAGTTGAGATACGCTGACAAATCCCTGTCAATAGAGCAGAGCAATCTTAACAGCTTTTTCGCACAGAAAGACCTTGCCCGCATGCTGTCTTTCGTCTCACCCATTTCAACTTATGAGAACACGATGGCTGTTCTTGCCGGGACTGATATAACCAGCTTCGTTGACTTCATCAACCAGGTAAGGGCTCATCGAAACGAAGTTGTCGAGTATATCCGTTCAAAAACCGATAACTTTTCTTCCGCATCCTTTTTCGCCATTTGCAGCGAAGAGGAATCGGCCGAATTCACAAGGTTGTTCCTCCAAGTACATCAGGCTAAGGATGAGCAGGCCAAAGCCAGTGCCGAACAGGCCCTTAAAGAATGGGAGCGGGAAAATCCGGTGAAAGCCGAACCTCTCAACCTACAGGATTTTCCCTGGTTCAAGTACCGTCCGAGTCCTGCGGCGGATCTCCGCAAGGCAATGCCGGACCTGGCTGCTTTGCTCATTATGAACGTAGTTTTGTTTGGTATGTGTTTCGCCGCATTCGCGAGATATGACGTGCGGTGACGAGCTAGAAGTAATTCTGTTATTTATAGTGTTGGCCATATTTGGAGAAAAAGCATGATTCGCCAAATTGTTTTCAAAGAAGTCCTGGAGAACCTGCTGAGTTTGCGTTTTGTACTATCTGTACTTTTAACCACTTCTCTGTTTGTGGTCTGCGGTTATACGTTTGTAAATGGGTATGGTGAGCAATCGAAGGACTACTGGAAGAAAACAAACGAGAATCTTTCGGCTCTTCGCGAAGAATCGAACCAGTTGTACAAAGTCGCATTCTACAAACAGGGGATTTATCGCAAGCCGCAGTCGCTCGGACTTTGCGCCGAAGGTTTTGAACAATCGCTTCCTAACTTCTTTAAGGTCAATGCCTTTACTGCTGAATTGCCCGATACGGAGGGACAGGCTAACTTTGCTCTTCCCCACTTCAGCCATGTTGACTGGGTACTCATCATTTCACTTATTCTGAGCTTTACGGCACTTGTTCTTACTTATAACAGCATCTGTGGGGAGAAAGAAGCGGGCACGTTACGCCTGACGTTGGCCAATACGATCCCAAGGCATAAAGTGCTCCTGGGCAAGTATGCCGGCACGATGATTACACTGGCCATACCTCTGATTATAGGTATGCTCGTGAGTCTCATTATCATTGTACCTTCCAAAGATGTGGTAATCGGCGGCAGTGAGTGGCTCAAAATCCTGATTTTGGTTCTCGTGTCTTTGTTATATCTTTCCGTTTTTGTTTTATTGGGCATGTTTGTTTCGAGCAGAACGGGCCATTCGGCCAATGCTATGGCAATTCTTCTGCTGGTCTGGATCGTGTCGGTCATCCTATTGCCGAGTTTCTCCAGGATCGTCTTCGATGTCATCTATGAAGAGCCCACTGAGCAGGAACTGCAAAGGCGGCTTAAAGAAGCACGCGAAGAAATCTGGGATAATCACGAAAGGTACGGAAAGAACGCCGGTAGCATGTCCAACAATCTCAGCGATCCGATAAACAATCCACCCGCCCGGGCGCGCCTCCAAAATGCTGTAACGGATGCGACAAATCAGCTTCTGCAGGAGCACCATAACAGGTGGTTAGAGCAGGCTCTTGCGCGTCGCAATTTTGCGTGTCTCTCTCCGGCCGTGATCTATCAGCGGGCCTGTGAAGCAATTGCCGGGACCGGGATCAATCGCTGTGCCGACTTGTACGGACAAGTTAAGCTGTACAGAGTAGATTTGAAAGAATTCATCCGCAGCAGAGATATGGAGGACCCTGATAGCCTTCACCTTATTGGTCCGGAACGTAATATGGCATACTCCTGGAGAACTATTTCGCACGATCCGGTCGACTTTGACACCGTGCCGAAGTTTCAGGAGCGAGACCTCGCGCTTGGCCAATCACTGAAATTGGCCATCTGGGATATTGGCCTGTTGGCACTGTTCAACCTGGCCTTCTTCGCTGTCTCTTTTGTATCTTTTTTGCGGTACGACGTACGATAAGAAAGAAAGGAAACTCATGCTTAAGTCAATAATCAGAAAAGAGATACTTAGTAACCTTCTCAGTTACAAGTTTTCGATCATAACTATTCTTTCTACAATATTGATTCTTGTCAGCATATTAGTTATGTATGGCGATTACCTCCTGGCCCTGGATAATCATGACATCTTGCGCAAGGAATCAGGTGATCATTCTGGAATTATTCCGCCGACACCATTGGGCATTTTCGCAAAGGGTCTGGATGATAATCTATGCCGCTCCTGGGAATTAGAGGGAGTTGGAGTCGAGATTAGCAGCGAACAACAGAAGTCGCTGAACAATCTTTTTAAGCTTTTCACAGCTCCGGACCTGCTGTATGTAATCAAGGTCATATTGTCTCTTTGCGCAATGTTATTTGCCTTTGATATAATTTGCGGCGAAAAAGAGACAGGAACACTGCGGCAATCGCTAAGCTACAACCTGAAAAGGCCGATTCTGATTATCGGCAAATGGATCGGCGGATTTACCAGCTTTATCCTGCCTTTCTTCATAGCTGTGCTTTTAGGCACAATTTTCGTGACCTTATCGCCCGTAGTAGATATGAATACCTGGAATTTCATAAAGCTGGGCCTGTTCATCCTGAGTAGTGTGATCTATTTAGCTATTTTCTTCTCTCTGGGACTGTTAATTTCGTGCCTTACACATCGTTCTTCTACATCTTTAGTCATTTCTTTGTTTGTCTGGACTATTCTTGTATTTCTCATCCCGAATCTTGGTAATATTCTGGCCCGTCAATTTGTCCGGATTCCGACGGCCCAGCAGCTTGATCTAAAACGTAAACGAATCATGAATAGGGCACTTTTTGAGATGAAACAGATTCCTAAAACTCAACCCGATTTCGAAGAGCGTCTGAAGGAACTTGAGTTCCGCACTATAAAAGAAGGAGATCAATTAGACGAAGATTATCGCAACAGCATCAATCGTCTGGTAAAAGTATCTCAGAGTATCACCGGACTTTCCCCGGCTCCTGCGTTTACATTGCTGGCAACCGACATCATGGGAACCGGTGTAGCAGAAGAACGAAGGTTGAAAAAGGCGGCTCAAGACTACAAGGACTTCTTGGTTCAATCGTACTATATAGATGGGAGTTTGGATGAAGAGAGTGAACAACCGGATTTCCACTATCACCGCAGTTCGGTCAAAGATATTTTAGGCCAGGGAGGCCTGAGTAATTGTCTAATTCTTATTTTGCTTAACGTATTGTTCTTCACAGGGGCGTATGTGGCTTTCCTGAGGTACGATGTGCGATAATCTTAATTGAATGGAGAAACTATGTTAAGAACAATTATAGCAAAAGAGTTTTTGAATAACATCCTCAATTTAAGATTCATGATCGGTCTTGTTTTATGCCTCATTGTCACTGTAGCCTGCATTATGATTCTGGCCCATGATTTCCGGCAACAGATGAATGATTACAACGCCAGGATGAACATACAGGATGAAATCCTGGACAATTATGCTGTCGCTAAACAGTTTAGAACCATCCAGATGTTTCGTCCACAGAAACCGCCCGAACGGTTTCGGCTGCTCATCATTGGCATTCCAGGCAACGAAGCTTTGGGATTTTTTGATTACAATCCGCTGCCAATACTTTTTCCCCCTATTGACTTCTTATTTATTGTGACGATTATTATGAGCTTGCTGGCGATGTTGTTTTCTTACGATTCCATTGCCGGGGAACGACAAAGCGGCACATTGAGATTAGTGATATCCAATTCCATATCCAGAACAAAGGTTCTTTTTGGTAAATTTATCGGAAGCTCCGCCAGCCTGTTAATACCATTTATCCTGGCGCTTCTGGTCGGCGTGCTATACGTTTCGGTAAATCCGGCTATCCAATGGGATAGTTCAGCATGGGCGGAACTTGCCTTATTAACCGCTGCTTCGATTACTTTCATCACGTTGTTTTATCTTTTGGGGCTTATGGTATCTACCTTCTCCCGATACTCGGCCATCTCGATTCTGAACTGTCTTTTCCTTTGGATACTACTGATTCTGGTCATTCCCAATATATGCCCCTATATCTCCGCACAGTTTTGTCGTATTCCCTCGATCGGAGAAACCAATAGGATAGATCGTGAAGTTGAGATTCATTCTATCCAAGCAGCAAGGGAACATATGAAGGAGGCTGTAAAGAAATTCAGACTCAAGTATGGTGCACTATTCTCTGAATATGAATCAATGGGATTCGGTGGTAATGAGTACTGGGGTCTTGCTCACGATGACGATAAGCTTCGAAAAGCAACTCAGCAGCGAGTAGAAGCCGATCCCGAATTCAAGGCCATGGTGGATGCATTCCGCGAGGAAGATCATAAGGCGCATCAGGAGCTCCTGCGTATCCGAGAGGCCAATCCGATTGAGGATGACCTTCATAGAAAAGCTGCTTCGCAAACGACGCTCGCGAAGAACCTGGCCTGCATTTCACCTTTTGCAAATTTTGTTTATGTTGCCAGAGATTTGACAGGTACAGGCCTGCGAAGCTTAGAGTACTTCGAACAGACTAAATACGAATATGAACGTCAGGCACGATCGTATGTGGACAAGAAAATAGATGATGCGAGAGAAAAGGACCCGGCACTTGAAGAAGAATCTTTCTTAGATGTAAGCGACCGGCCGCGCTTTATGTTTAAAGAGGAGGGATTGAAAGGCAAATTAGGAGAAGTGTTGCCTTACTGGGGGATACTCGTTTTGTTTAACGTCGTGTTTTTTGCCGCGGCGTTTTCGGGATTTATGAGATATGATGTGCGATAATTGAAATGTCCTTACGAATTAATATCTCATATAATAAGGAGCCTGATAGATGCTCAAGATTTTGATCAAAAAGGAAATCACGGAAACGATTCTTGATCTTCGTTTTATAATTGTAACTTGTTTATGCGTTGTGCTCGTTCCTCTGGGAATGTATGTGTCACTTAAGGAGTATGAACAGCGGCTACAAACCTATCAAACATCTTTCCAACAATATCAGGAACGCAGCGGTGGCTCTGTCGGCTATGATTCAGGGGCAGAGGGTTACCGTCCACCGTCACCACTGAGTGTGTTTTCAGACGGCTTGAAGAATCTTCTAAACCTCAAGGTCACGACAAGTAGTAGCGGCAATCCTCAAATCGAAAGCCGAATCGAGAGCACGAATCTTCAGGCCGTACTTTTTGGAAATATAGACTTTGTCTATATTGTTAGTACCGTGCTTTCTCTCCTGGCCTTTATCTTGACTTTCAGTACTATTACCGGTGAGAAGGAGATAGGAACCTTGCGCCTGATGCTTTCCAATCCTATACCGCGAAGCCATGTGATCCTTGCTAAAGTCATCGGCAATTACCTTGTCTTTTTGTTACCCTTTGCCCTTTCCCTATTCATAGGGCTGCTGATGCTTAATGCATCACAATCTTTTACTCTGGTATCACGGCAAGTATTCCCGCCTATAATGATCATCTTGCTTGTTACCTTGCTCTTTATGTTTTGCATCTTCTGTCTGGGTGTATTGATTTCTGTTCTGACACACCGGTCGGTCGTATCTATGATTGTCATTTTACTGGTATGGGCGGCATGCGCACTTATTGTACCCAAAATCAGTCCCAGAATAGCTCAGATTGTGTACCCAATTAGATCGCAAATGGTTGTTAATGTGGAAAAACACATGGCCAGAGCCAGTCTGGAAGAAGAACTGAGAAATAAGCGTGGCGATTTACTCAAAAGCATCTTTGCTGAGAAGGGAATTGATTATAAGGAGGGTGATAGCAACTTTGATTTTGAAAAGGCCGTTGATCTGGCAAAAGAGGTATATAACCAAGCGAAGGTGACTGTGGAACGTGAGTATAAGGAACGCATCGATACTGCAGTCAGGCAGATAGATAATGAGTATGCCAACAAGCAGCGATTTCAGGAGACCATTAGCATAAATCTCTCACGGCTCTCACCTGTTTGTTGCTTCACTTATGCCCTTTCAGAATTAGCAGGTACCGGCACGACTGAACTGGACAATTTTACCTCCCAGGCCAAACAGTTCCAGGAGAGTGTGAAACAGACCATTTATGACAATATTAAAGTAGAAGTTTACCAACTTGACGGACACGACCGTTGGTATATAGGCGACAAGCCGGGATTTGACTCAAGCGAGGTCCAGGTGCCCCAGTTTTCGGACTATCAACACACGGCACTTGCCCAGGCTTTGTCAGCCTGCTGGGTGGATATTTTGATGTTAGTGTTGTTCTCAATTTTGTTCTTCGCTGGAGCATTTGTGTCGTTTATAAGATATGACGTACGATAGTCAGAAGGGAAAAATAGAATGTTAAAGACACTTATTAGAAAAGAAATCACCGAAACAATTCTGGACTTGCGCTTTTGGGTTGTGACGGTACTGTTCTTGATTTTGATTCCTCTGGGTATGTACGTCAGCCGGAAAGACTATGAACGGCGGCTGGCGAATTACCAGCAAGAACACCAGATGTATCGGCAACATTATGGAAAGGATACAGGTCCCTCTGTGGAAGCGCAGGGATTCAGACCGCCGTCAGTGCTGAGTATATTTGCACTGGGCCTCGATCCTTTCATGCCGGACAAGGCCATTACTTCCAGATCGGGACTTGTTCGTGCGGCCAAGGAGCCCGGGATTGACAATCCCGAATCGCTTCTTTTCGGGAAGGCGGATTATCTTTTCAATGTTAGCTTCATTGTCTCATTGGCGGCGTTGATTTTCACTTTTAACCGTATATCCGGCGAACGCGAAAAGGGGACGCTGCGGTTGATGATTTCATCTTCCATCCGCCGGGGTGAGATTCTTCTGGCGAAGATTGTGGGCAACTACCTTGTTTTGCTCGTCCCGTTCATCATCGCTTTGTTGGCTGCTCTGATAATCCTGAATACTTCATCCGTCGTATCAATCTGGTCATCCAAACTCTGGTTTGCATTATTAGCCATTATACTGATTACACTGCTGTTTATGCTTGTGATGGTGAGCCTGGGTATCTGCGTTTCTACCCTTACACACGGCTCCATGGCCTCAATTATGATGCTGTTCCTCGTCTGGGTAATGGCGGTGTTGGGAATACCGAAGATGAGCCCCATGATAGCCGAGGCGGTCTATCCCATCGAGTCCAAAAACGTCGTCGACCTCACGCAGAGAATCGCCAGAGAGGACATCGAGAGCGAATACAACGAAAAGAAGAGCGATTTGTTCAAAAGCTGTCGTGCTGAATTTGGAGTAACTCACGGAGGAGTCTCAACACGGCCGGATGGTGAGGCGGAGGAAAAAGCCTACGCCAAGTACGACCGTGAAGTAGTGGCTATCGAGAATGAATGCCAGAGACGCATTGCCGATGCCATCAGGAAACTGGAACAGGATTACAGGAATAAACGTAACGTCCAGGCCTCTCTTGCCGTGAATCTTTCCAGGATTTCACCGGTCAGTTGCTACACCTACCTTATTTCAGGTCTCGCCGGTACCGGACCCGCCGAAACCGACAAGTTCACAGAAAATGCGGAACGGTACCAGGAGCAGGTCAAAGCGGCCATCTACGATAATTGGATATTGAAAACCTATCGTCTCGGAGGCAGCCGGGCTACTAGTTCACATAAAGTGGAGGGATTTGACCCATCCAATGCTTCCGTTCCCGATATAAAATACGAATATACGACTATGGCGGAAGTCATACGAGCAGGCTGGGTCGATATCCTGCTGCTTTTTGTGTTCAATGTTCTATTCTTTGCGATCGCATTTTGGCGTTTTAATAAATACGATGTACGTTAAATTAGCATGGAGAGGTCCGGATGCTAAAAACACTTATCAAAAAAGAGATGATGGAAACGGTATATGATCTGCGTTTCGTGATAGCGAGTCTTTTGTTTATAACACTCATCCCTTTGAGTATGTATGTCAGTCGGATCGATTATGAACAACGATTGTCCGCCTATCAACAGGAAAGCCGGATATGGAGAGCCCGACACGGGACACCGGAATGGGACAGTAAGGGGCATGGATTTCGAGCCCCACCAGTGTTAAGTGTGTTTGTTTTGGGGTTAGATCCTTATCTTCCGGATAAGGTTGTCACTGATTTCTCGGGCGTATTCCAAACCGTTAAGGAACCCAACACAGATGGGGCGTTGGCCGTACTTTTGGGTCAAATAGACTTTCGATTTTGCATGGTCTATGTGGTGTCATTGATGGCCCTGGTCTTTACCTTTAACACGGTCTCAGGGGAGCGGGAGAGAGGGACGCTCCGTCTTTTGATAGCATGTTCTGTCCCCCGGGGCGTCCTGTTATTTTGCAAGTGGCTAAGCAAGACGCTTGTTTTAATCGTCCCATTCTTAGTGGCCGTGTGTATTGCCTTGTTGGTCTTGATTGCCTCTCCACAGATTGATCTGAACACTCCCCAACTGGTGTATTCCATTGCAGCGATACTGGGTATTTCCTTGCTACTCATCGTCTGTATGACTATTTTGGGCGTCTGCATTTCGACCTACGCCACCGGGTCGTTACAATCCATTACCCTGTTACTCACAACCTGGGTCATTCTGGTTTTGGGTATCCCCAAGGTGACACCCATGATCGCCAACATAATACGTCGACCGGAGTGCAGACGTGTCGTCAGTATGCGAAAAACGGCACTTACGGAAGATCTAATGGCTGAATTTTATGACCGAAGGGAAAAAGAAATTGCTTCTCTATATGGTGTCGGGCCAGATGAATATGAGACAAGGCGCAATGGCCTGATGATTATAGGAAAGCATAAACTAACACCAGAAGCCTTCCAGGCACTGATGAATGAGGTTAAAGATCATAAGGAACAACTTTGGAGACAGTATCGCCATCGAATACCCAGAGAGCTTGAAAAAATAGAGGCGCAGTATCAAAATCAGCTACAGGCCACACACACATTAACCATGGTGTTGTCGCGGCTTTCATGCCTGTCTTGCTATATCTACACCATCGCCGACCTTGCAGGCACCGGCATACATGAACCCAGGAACTATATGGACAATGCCAAACGCTATCAAGATCAGATCAGCCAATTGCTTTACAACAATATTATCGTGCATAAAAGAAGGCTATCCTGGGAGAAAGGATTTAATCCCTCCCAGATGCCCCCCCTTCCGGACATGCAATACGCACGACCCAATCTAAAAACCATTATCAGCAGACGACTATGGGATGTGTTGCTGTTGGTTTTTTATTCTGTGTTGTTCTATAGCCTGGCATTTTTCCGACTTCTTAAATATGACGTACGATAAAGGATAAACCCATGTGGCATACATTAATTATAAAAGAAATCAAACAGTCCTTTCTGGAAACCAGCTCCGTTGTGCTTACTTTGCTTTGCCTGCTCATCATCCCTTTGGCGCTTTACGTCAGCACGAAGGACTATGAAAGCCGCAGGGAAAGCTACCTGAGCGAACGTCAGGACTATCGTAGTCGACACGAAAAAGACGTAGGGTTTAACGTAGAAGTACATGGATTCAGGCCCCCTGCCCCTTTGAGTATTTTCTGCGGGGGCGTGAGTCCACTGATTCCCGACGAGGTCGTCACGTCCCGGTCCGGATTGTACCGATCAGTCAAGGAGACCGCCACCGATAGCCCTCACGCCCTGCTTTTAGGCAAAGTGGACTACACCTATTGTTTAATCTACGTGGTCTCACTGGCGGCTCTAACCTTTACCTTTGGCTGCATTTCTATGGAAAAAGAAAGTGGGTCACTTTCTCTGGTAACTTCCAATTCTATCCCGCGATCGGTCTTGCTATTGAGTAAAGTGACTGGACGTTATCTCGCCTTCATCGTACCCCTACTGCTCTCGGTCACATTGGGATTGGTCATTATTAATCACTCGCCCTTGATCTCAGTTTTCTCGGTGGAGATGATGCCGACGATTGGCGTCATTGTATGCGTATCCCTTTTGTTTGTACTCTGCCTGATGTGCCTGGGTATCTGCGTATCCACCTGGACACATTATTCGATTAATTCCATGGTGGTCGTGTTTTTAGTCTGGACCGTGATGATCCTGGCGATCCCCAAATTGAGCCCCAGAATTGCCAGGGCATTGTATCCCATTGACAGCAGTACGACGTTTCGAATTAAGAGAACCATGCTGGCAGAGGATCAGCACGATGCCTTCGTAAAAGCGCGCGAAGCCCTTAAGGAAGCGTGTTTTGCTGAGTGTGGTGCACCGAATGAAGATTTACTCAGTTTACCTCCGCAGACAGAAGAGGGAAAAAAGGCCATTGAGTTGTATGACCAACGGATTATCCCACTTTCGCAAACCTATCAAAACCAAAAGGCCAGAAAGCTCAAACAACTTGACCAGGATTATCTGAACCAGCAGAAAGCACAGAATCGACTGGCCCTGGGCCTGGCAAGGCTCTCACCAGTCACCTGTTTCATCTGCACGGTATCTGAACTATGTAAAACAGGCATGCACGAGCCGGATAACTTTAATGACAATGCCCAACGATTCCAGGACCAGGTTAAAAAAGCGATTTATGATCAGTACACTTTACGTGAATACAAAGGATCAATCATGCCTATTTATCCCGAAGGATTTAATCGCGATCTTATCAAAGTGCCTGAAATGTCCTATCGTTATCCTCGCCTGGCACAATCCTTAGAAAGAGTGGGACTCGATATTCTTTTATTGGCTCTTTATATGGTCTTATTTTGCGGAGTGGGACTGATCAAGATGAATCGATATGACGTGCGATAATCAAAGAACTGTTTAAATCAAAGAATATTAACTTTTTAACACGAAAGGAAAATGAAAATGATTGAGATTAACGAATTGACGAAACGGTATGAAGACGGCGTGTTGGCTTTGGACCATGTCAGCTATACTGTCGAGCCGGGCGAGATTTTCTGTCTGCTCGGCGCAAATGGAGCGGGCAAAACAACAACGATCAACATCCTGCTGGACTTTATTCCACCGACAAGTGGCTCGGGCACCATTAACGGGCACGACTGCAACAAGTTTCCGCTGGAGGCGAAAAAGTATGTCTCGTATGTTTCTGAAAACGTGCAGCTTTACGGGATGTTCACGGCACGCCAGAATCTCGCGTTCTTTGCCGAGCTGGCCGGCAAGAAAGGGCTGACAAAGAAGGACTACGATGATGTAATGCGGACTGTTGGCCTGCCCGAGAAAGCCCTGAGAATGCGGCTGAAACATTTCTCCAAGGGCATGCGGCAGAAGCTTGGGATTGCTATTGCACTGCTCAAAGACCCCCCGGCGATCCTGATGGATGAGCCGACCAGCGGGCTCGATCCGACAAGTGCCCAGGAGTTCCTGGACCAACTGCGTCGTTTGCGCGAGCGGGGCAAGGCTATCCTGATGACGACCCACGACATATTCAGGGCCAAGATTATCGCGGACAGGGTCGGTATTATGAAGCAGGGCCGCCTGGTTGCAGTCCGAAAGAGGGCGGATTTCAAACACGCGGACCTCGAACAGATTTACATGCGCGAAATGCAGGCGGCCGAAGCCGTATCGTAAAGAGCGTTTTCCCCGGCATAAAAACGCAGAGACGGTTGCATTCGATTGTATAATCAGGTATCTTAGCGGCCTGAGAAGTTTCGGTTGTGGTGGTGCGAGCATAAGGCAATGTGAGAATAGAAAGGTGACATATCTATGACATTGAATGTAAGGCGTTTTCCAATTGTGCTTGTCGGTCTGATCAGCGTAGCGATGGCGAATCTTGCAGCAGGCCAGCCGCCGTCGATTTCGTCGGTTCGAGCGGACTCGCGGAGGGTGGCTCTTTATGAAAAATTCGAACTGAGGATTGATCTGAAAGCTGCGTATAGTAATCCCTTCGATCCGGACCAAATCGATCTGAGTGCCGAGTTCACTTCGCCCTCGGGCAAGACATGGAATGTCTGGGGATTTTATAACCCGACGAGCTGGGCCGGCCTCTGGATGGTGCGGTTCTCCCCGACCGAGAGGGGCACGTGGCGATACGTGGTCAAAGTCACCGATTCGCAGGGCGCGGCACAAAGCAGGGCGGGCACGTTCGAAGCGGAGGATTCTTCGCATCACGGATTTATAAAGATCGCCCCGAATCAACGCTACCTCAGGCACGACGATGGGGCGTCGTTTTACGGAGTGGGGATGTGGTATAACGACAGCTACGAACAATTCAACCAGGGCAGAATAACTGAAGAAGGACTCGATAATCTGAAAGAGCGGGGAGCGAATTTCATCAGCTTTTTCCCGACCCCGCTTGAAACGATGGGGAGCGGCCTGGGACGCTACGACCAGAACCGCTGCGGCCGAATGGACCAGCTCTTCGAATGGTGCGAGGAGCGTGACATCCAAATAAGCTGGAATATCTGGTTTCATTCCTACATCTCGATGGCCGTCTGGGGCGGCGGAAACGCACGGTACAGAAACAATCCATACAGCCTCGTCAGCAGCGCCAAAGATTTCTTCGGAAACGACGAAGCATGGGAATACCAGCAGAAGCTGTACCGATACATGATCGCAAGATGGGGCTATAGCCGGGCGCTGTTCCTCTGGTTCGTCGTCGATGAAATCAACGGCACTGAGGGCTGGACCCAGGGCGATCACGCCGTAGCCGAGGAGTGGTGCCGGAAAGTGGACGAGTATTTCAACAAGTACGATCCTTACGGCCGTCCGACTACCGGCACTCAGAGCGGCGGGATCGGTCAGTGGTGGCCGGAGGGATACAAGATATTCGATATAGCCGGGCGTGAAATCTACGAAGCCCAGGGACATCCGATGCCGAAAAGCGGCAAACTCGGGCCCAACGATGAAAGCCCGATTCAATACAGCTATCGCAACTACGCGGTCCAGACGCAGAATCTCTGGAATGGCTTCCACAAACCCGCAATCATCGGCGAGTGCGGCTGGGACCATACCTATTATGAGCCGGGTATGCCTGGTTATCTTGCTATGTATCATAATGCACTCTGGGTCAGCCTTGTAAACGGCTCATGCGCGACGCCGTTCTGGTGGTCGTATTCATCCTGGTTGAACGACAGTGTCGTCACCAACCAGATGCTTTATTTCTCGCAATTCGTATCGAAAATTGGTTTTGCAGATAAGGATTTCGAGCCTGCCGAAATCACCGCGCCTAACTGTGATGCCTGGGCGATGCGGGCCGGCGAGTTCGTTATCGGCTGGGTCGTCAATCCACGGACCAGCGTCGCCAACGAATCATTTACCGTTTCCGGTCTGCCGGACGGCAAGTACGAGCTTCGCCTGTACAGGACCTGGCGGGGCAGGTACATGAATCCGCAGATCGTCGAGTGCCGGGATGGCAAGCTGACCTACATGATACCCGAATTGAAAACGACCGGCGGCCATGCGCTTCATATCGGAAACGACGTTGCTTTCAAAATAGTGCCCAGGTAGCCCAATACCGTTCGACAGCAATAAAGACATTGATAAAATAAAAGCCGGCTTCTCTTCGTCAATCTCCCGCATAATCAGAGCGTAGATGCTAAAGCCGATACAGATTACGCCCACGAAAAGGCATACGAATCCGGCAATATAAAATGCGGTCCGTATAAAGCCCTCTTCAAAATAGGGCGAGGCGGCGGCTTTCTTCTGGAATATGAATCCCACAGTGAAAAGTGGGCAGGCCAGGCCCAGCAGGCCGAGTCCCGTTAAGAAACTCCTGAGCGGGGCATTGAAGAACGGCCGTTTCAAATCAAACCAAACAGCGACAACAACAAAGCATATTATCGCAATGAGTACGGCCAGACCGTTTATAAGCAATACCATTTTTTTAGAGAATCCGCCCCGGGCCTTCTCTTGAGTATTGTTCTGTTCATCCATAGCAACATGTCCATCAAAGTCATACGGTTACATTACGGCAATAGCCGCACCGTGCCGCTGGTTGAATTTATAAGGAAAATCATTTTAGCCTATCGCCATCTTCGCTCACAACAGTATTCTCTGTTTTCCAGGCCGATACCGTATGGTTCGAGCCGAAATTGGCTTTGTTTGGCTTTGTTTTCTTAGGCTCCGCCGGTCGGTTTATTGCCATAATCTCCTTTCATATAGACACTTACGTTATTTTGCCCATTTTAAAATTGGCTTTGTTTTTTCAAATCGCCTTTCAACCCCCAGATAAATCTGGGGGCTAAATAATATTGGCTCCATTCGACTACGCTCAGGACAAGCTTGTTTGGCTTTGAATTGGGTTTGTTTTTTCGCCGCACGAAATCGAAAAAATCTTTATAACCCCTTTTTATATAGATATATACGTTCATTTTGCCCCTTTGCAAATTGGGTTTGTTTTTTCAAATTAAGC
>CAZTDF010000023.1:0-35677 GCA_964612465.1 uncultured Pirellulales bacterium | reverse complement strand
AGGAATTCAAAGAGCTTTTCCCGGAAAACGCCGTCGAGTATTTTGTCAGCTATTACGATTATTACCAGCCGGAAGCGTATATCCCCCAGCGGGATATATACATAGAAAAAGACGCCTCGAAAAACAGCGACCTCGACCGGCTCCGCCTTTCGACCACGACCAGTCTTTCAACGAGGGATGATTGTATTATCATCGCTTCGGTCTCCTGCATCTTCGGGCTTGGTTCGCCTGAGGATTACAAGGCCAGCGTCGTGGCCATTCGAAAGGGTGACCGTTGCGACAGGAACGAGTTG
Organism: uncultured Pirellulales bacterium; assembly: GCA_964612465.1. Taxonomy (GTDB): domain Bacteria; phylum Planctomycetota; class Phycisphaerae; order Sedimentisphaerales; family Anaerobacaceae; genus JAFGPJ01. The sequence goes on along the minus strand of CAZTDF010000023.1, from coordinate 35,384 downwards.
CTCGGTCGTTTGGCGGATATCCAGTATAGCAGAAACGATATCGACTTTCAGAGAGGGACATTCAGGGTCCGCGGCGACGTGGTGGAACTGCATCCCGCTTACGAATCCTTTGCGATTCGCATTGAGTTCTTCGGCGATGAAATAGAGCACATAAGTTATATAAACCCGATATCGGCGGAAGTTCTCGCTGTCGAAGAGCAGGTTTTCATATATCCGGCTCAGCACTATATTATGCCGGGCGAAAGAATCGAGGCCGCTATTGAAAGCATACAAGCCGAGCTTAAACAACACCTGGCAACACTCCGAAGCGAAGGCAAGCTGCTGGAAGCCCAGCGGCTGCAGGCCCGGACTATGTACGATGTCGAAATGATGCAGGAGATTGGCTATTGCAGCGGCATCGAGAATTACGCCAGGCACCTGGCCGGTCTGCAGCCCGGATCGAGACCTTATACGCTGATCGATTACTTCCCGGAAGATTTCCTTTTGTTCATCGACGAATCTCACGCTACGATTCCACAGGTGCGGGCGATGTGGGCCGGCGACAGGCACCGAAAAGAGACCCTGATAGAGCACGGTTTCAGATTGCCCAGCGCACTGGATAACAGGCCCATGCGCTTCGAGGAATTCCAGGAAAGCTGGGCCAGGGTCATCTTCGTCTCGGCCACGCCGGCGCCGTTTGAGCTGGAGCTGTGCGAGAATGAGGTTGTCGAGCAGGTCATCAGGCCGACCGGGCTTCTGGATCCGGAGATATTCATATATCCGGCCAGCAATCAAATTGAACACCTTCTCGGCGAGATCGAGAAACGAGTTGCAGTCAAAGAGCGGATTCTTGTTACGACCTTAACGAAAAGGATGGCCGAAGACCTCTCGAACTACATCACGAAGAAAGGCTTCAAATGCCGTTATCTGCACAGCGAAATCGATACGCTCGAAAGAATTGAGATACTCCGGGACCTGCGTGGCGGCAATTTTGACGTGCTGGTGGGCGTGAATCTGCTTCGAGAGGGCCTGGATTTGCCGGAAGTCTCAGCCGTCGCTATCCTCGATGCGGACAAGGAGGGATTCCTGAGAAGCAGGACTTCGCTGATTCAAACCATCGGCAGAACCGCACGAAATGTCAATGCGAGCGTATTCCTGTACGCCGATAAGATTACACCCTCGATGCAGAATGCTATTGACGAAACGGAAAGACGCCGTACAATTCAGTTGGAATATAACAGAGAGCATAACATTACGCCCGAAACGATAAAAAAGGAAATCCGCAGGAGCCTGACGGACCAGATAAAGGCAAGGCAGACTGCCCGGCAGGCGGTTCGTTTCGGTGATTCGGAGTACGAGAAGGTCGAATTGGCTTCTCAGATTGAAAAGGAAATGCTCGAAGCGGCTCAGAGCCTGGATTTTGAGAGGGCCGCTTTGTTGCGGGACCAACTGAGAGAGTTGAAAGAACTGCCCGAACTGGTTATAGTCAACTCAAGAAAAAAGAAAAGTGACTTCTTAGCCACGAAAAGGCACAAGAGACACAAAAATTAAATTGTGAGCTTATTTATGACATTGTTCGGACTGAAGATGATTTTGAGGCGGTAAAGAAATATATTGAAATGACGTAGCAAAAGAAAAAAACTGATATGGTGGTTTTAAGGGTATATCAGTCGGTTTTAATAAAGAGCTAAAATGCAGGATGAAGATATAAAACAATTGTGTGATATCGTTCGGGAAACGAGTTTTGAGATACATTGTTATCATCGTAATGGTCATCTTGAAAAGATTTATGAGAAAGCTCTGGTCCACCGGCTGAAAAAAAGAACGTTGCAGTCGAACAGCAACATCCGTTGAGCGTGTATGATGAAGACGGGACTCCGTTAGGCGACTTTTACGCCGACCTGTTTGTTGGCGGAAAACTTATTGTGGAGTTGAAGGCTTGCAATGCAATTGCTAACGAACATATAGCCCAATTACTTGGTTATTTGCGGGCTTCGCGAATAGAACATGGATTACTGATTAACTTCGGCTCTCCAAAGTTACAAATAAAGAAATATGTACTGAATGACAATGCTTAATAATTTTGTGCTTTTTGTGCCTTTTTGTGGCTAAAGGAAAAGAGAATAATGAAAAAACTTAATCTGGCAAAAGTACGGCCTCTTATCCAAATGGCAATTGAAGAAGACCTTGGACGAGGTGATAAGACGAGCGAGCTTCTGTTTAAAGAAGATACCGTAGCTAAGGCAACCATTATTTCACGTGAAGAAATCGTTGTGTGCGGAATGGCTATTGCGAGGGAGATTCTCAAGTCCTATGACGAAAAACTCAACCTGAATGTGCGCATTGACGATGGCGAATCAGCCCATGTCGGAAGCAAACTCGGCATAATCGAAGGGCCTTTACGCTCTATGCTAAGCGCCGAACGGGTTATGCTGAATTTTCTGCAGCGGCTTAGCGGTATTGCTACGACAACGATGAAATATGTCAGGGCGATTCAGGGCACAAAAGCACGAATTTACGATACGCGCAAGACGATGCCCGGCTGGCGACTGCTCGAAAAGTACGCGGTCCGCTGCGGCGGCGGATACAATCACCGGCTCGGACTATATGACGGCATTCTGATTAAAGACAACCATCTGGCGCAATTAGGCAGGGACTTCCATCGCAAATTGCGGGGCATTGTTGCTGAGGCAAAAGAGGTCAAAGGCGTCAAATTCGTCGCTGTTGAGGTTGACCACGTCGATCACCAGCTCAACTATGTCCTGGAGATTCCGGGTATCGACATTGTCCTGCTTGACAATATGGGCCAATGGCAGCTAAAACATGCCGTCGAGATGCGAGATCAAATGTGCGGCAAACATAAAAAGCCACTGCTTGAAGCGTCGGGTAACATAACTTTAAGCAACGTCTCTGCCATCGCACAGTGCGGAATCGACAGAATCGCCATCGGTGCCATAACTCATTCGGCAAAAGCCGTTGACATCGGACTCGACAGGTAAACGATTTATGGTTTGTGATTGTGGCCTCCCACTTCGTGAGCCAAATCAATAAATCGAAAATCAGATTATTGACGATTGTCGAATGACGAGTAACAAATTCAAAATCGAAAATTGCGAATCGCAAATCGAAAATCAGATAACCGACCTGCTGGATCCAGACAAAATAAAGGCGAATCTGAAGACCAAACGCATCGGCGGGAAAATCCTCGTCTACGACAGCACGTCAAGCACCAACGACATTGCCGCCGAGTACGCAAGAAATAAGCAAAACGACGGAATGGTCATCTTCGCAGAAGAGCAAATCGCGGGCAGGGGACGGGTAGGAAACAAATGGCTCAGCGGCAGGGCCGACAGCATTCTTTGCTCAATTGTCCTGATCGAAAACAAACTAAACGCCGAGCTGCTTTCGCTAACCTGTGCCGTGGCGGTTGCCGAAACCATAGGCAGAACGGGCAGGAGCCGGGCGAAAATCAAGTGGCCAAACGACATCATGCTGAACGGCAAAAAAGTTGCCGGCATTCTGCTCGAATCCAAAGTGGATAAAGGCTGCAACGCCTGCATCATCGGTATCGGAATCAACTGCCACCAAAAGAAAGATTCTTTCAGTGTCCAGATACAGCCGGCCGCAACGAGTCTCGATGTGGAAAGTAATTCAGTTTCCGATCGCATCCTGCTTGCGAAAAGATTGCTCACTTCGATAGACCAATGGCTCGAAACGGCTGAAAAAAACGGAGATAAAGTGATCGACCGATGGCGTGAACTGAGCATCCAGTTGTCTCACAGGGTAACACTTCTTTTCAACGGCACCAGTTTCACCGGCTACTGTATCGGGATCGATCCCGAAGAAGGACTTATCCTCCAATTAGACACCGGTGGGGTAAGAATGTTCAATGCCGCTCATACGACCGTTGCAAAACCACCCCCATAATCATGCCTAAACGAAAATATACGAAAAATTCCCTGTACGAGCCTTGAGTTTAGAGAATCCTGAGGATACAATGCGTTTTTGATGGGGCAAGGGTTAATTCAAGCTCAGGCTCAGTCCCATGAGTTCCTGTCCCTGATACCAAACTAAAAGGCAGCATGTTGCTCATTTGTTATGACAGTGATGCATGAATTAAACTGACACAGATAAAAAATATCACGAATCAGGAGAATTGATCAATGAAGAAAAAACACTTTTTGAGCCGCCGGGATTTTCTGGCCAGAGGGGCAGCCGTTCTCGGCGCTGCCGCGGCCTGTCCGACTATCGTGCCTTCGACGGTTTTTGGCGCTTCTGCGCCAAGCAATCGCATTACGCTCGGCATGATCGGCATGGGTATGATGATGGGCGGACACTTCAGGAGCATGCTCAATCGCAGCGATGTGCAGGTACTGGCCGTGTGCGATGTGGACAAACGTAAACGCGAAAACGCCAGGGCAACAGCCGAAAAGGCTTACGCGGACAAGACCGCGAGCGGAACATATAAGGGATGCGCCGCCTATCTGGAATACGAAAAGCTTTGCGCACGGCCCGATATTGACGCCGTCTTTGTAGTAACTCCCGACCACTGGCACGCGATGTGCTCTTTGGCTGCTATCAAGGCCGGCAAAGATGTTTATTGTCAGAAGCCAATGACGCTGACAATTCGAGAAGGCAGAATGATGAGCGACGCGTGCAAGCAGTACGGCACGATTTTCCAGGTCGGCTCACAGCAGCGTTCGGACTGGATGTTCCGAAAGGCCTGCGAGATCGTTCGCAACGGGTGGATCGGCAAGGTCCACACAATCTACACGCAACTCGGGCGGTTTGCTCCGCCGGCGACCCTGCCTGCCCAGCCGATTCCCGAAGGATTCGACTATGACCGCTGGCTCGGTTCCACGCCTTGGTACCCGTATAACTCCGAACGGGTCAAAGGTGACTACGGCGGCGGCTGGCGGCGGTTCTGGGAGTACGGCTCACGCAAGAACGGCGACTGGGGCGCCCATCATTTCGACATAATTCAATGGGCGCTTGGAATGGATAATTCCGGGCCGGTCAAGTTTATTCCTAAAGGCTACAAAGGTAACCAGTATCAAACGCACTACTACGCCAACGGAATCCCGGTTTTGCGAGACCACAGCACCCGGGGCAGACACATGATTCAGTTCATCGGCACCGAAGGTGATGTGATGGTCAGCCGGGGAAGGATCGATACGGATCCTGCCGAACTTCTGACGACGCCGCTGCTGCCCAGCGAGATACATCTTTATGAATCGAGAAATCATGAGAGCAACTGGCTTGACTGTGTCCGGACACGTAAAAAACCGATATGCGATGTTGAGATCGGCCACCGCACAGCGACAATTTGCCACCTTAGTGGAATTGCAGAGCGTCTCGGCCGGCCGATCAAATGGGATCCGGTCGAGGAAAAAATTCTGGACGATCCGGCAGCGGACCGCTGGTTCGATCGCCCGCGACGAGCACCGTACGTCATGTAATCGAATTGCCGGCTAATAATCGACCTGTTATATAAATCGACAGGCGCAAATTGAAAGGGAAATAAAAAATGAGCAGCAAGCTCTCAATAATAACGAATCTCATAATGGTGATATTAGTCCTTCTTGCAACCACTCAGAGCGCAGATGCCCAGGACACCGATGTGCTGCTGAACCAGTTATGCGGCAAAGCCGAAGCTCCGAAGCGTAATACTGAGCAACTGGCTCAGGCTTATGAGAAAGCGATTAACTATCTGATGCCCCTGATGTCGGCCGATGATGTCGGCTCACGATACCGGAACCAAATCGTCTTACAGGACATCGGGTCCCACGCATCTCGCCCCGGCGCCGAGACCGAACGCCGGACTCTCGCGAGTGTGCTATGCAGGAAAATCGAAACCGCCGAGATGCCGGCTACTGTCCGCAACTGGTTCGTGCTGCAAGTCGAACGAATCGGCAAGGAAGAGTCCGTAAGAACGCTGACAAGACTCCTGTCAAGCGAGGACAAAGAACTGCGTGACTACGCCCGTCGGGCACTGGAGAAGAACCCGTCGGATGCCGCCATGCGGAGCCTCGAACGCGCGATGAAGGAAGCTAAGGATCCGGCATGGAAGGCCGCGTTAAACAATTCGCTCCAACAGCGTTCCGAATTTGAGGAGGCTGCTGCGCAAAGCGAGGCGCTGGCTAATATTCTGAAAAAGGGAGCCGGCCCCGATCAGATTGCAGCGGCACAGAGACTTGTGGACATTGCTGCAAGACTCGTTAAGCTGCAGAAATTCGAGCAGGCGATAGAAATTTACGACCGTCTCAATAACTGGGCGGCCGAACAGGAGCAGAGCCGTAATGTGTTCTTCATTCGCGCGGCGGCTCTAAACGGCATGGCGATGTGCGACGGCCGGCGAGCCGTGGAAGTCGTTACCTCGGCCATGCAAAGCGATAATCCGAAAGTTCGTTCCGTTGCTGTTAAGGCTGCTCGCAATGCGCCGACCAAAGATGCCACGCGGGCCCTCACTGAGATGCTTGCTGAACTGGATTCCTACTCTCAGCAGCAGGTCCTCGGCCTGATTGCCGATCGGGGCGACCAATCCTCGGTGAAATTCGTGAAAGAGGTTCTGGACAGCGATACTGAGTCCGTGCGTATGGAAGCTATCGAGACCTTAACGAGAATCGGCGGGGACGAAGCTGCCGAAGCCCTGCTGAAGATTGCAATTAATGACGATGGCCCCGCCCAAAAAGCCGCTTTTGCAGGCTTGTCGGTCATGGTCGGGCCCGGCGTCGAGGAGATGATAACAACCCGGGCTGCCTCGGGTGACATAAACAGCCGGGTTGTAGCTATCGGCGTTCTGGGCCAGCGTCGAATAGCCGGAGCGCTCGAAAGCCTGCTGGGTTACGCCGCCGACGATAACGGTGACATTAGCGCCGCCGCATTCAAGGCCCTGCCGGCCGTTGCAGGTTCTAACGACATTCCAATCATGGCCGACCTGCTGGCTAAAACAGAAAGCGGCCGGGCACGTCAAAATGCCGTTGCAGCCCTCAAGTCCGTTCTGGCTAAGACTATAGATAAGGACGCTGCGGCACAGGTAATGATTGACAAGATGGAGGCATCCGGCAAAGAAATCAGGCTTTCGATGCTGACTACGCTCAATGCACTCGGAGGTTCGACCGCCCTGAAAACGGTTGCCGATGCAGCCCAATCTTCGGACAAAGCCGTGCGTGAGGTTGGTATACGCACCCTCAGCGACTGGCCCGACTTCGAGGCGGCGGAAATTCTGCTCGGCATCGCATCGAAATCCGAAACGGCTTTGACTCATCACGTTCTTGCCACCAGAGGCGCTATACGTCTGATCAGGGAAAGCAATTCGGCCCCGCTTAATGACCGGACGAAGCTCTGTTTCTACGCCTTTGAGCAGGCACGCCGGGACCAAGAGAAAAAACAGGCTATTTCCGCTATGGGTTCTCTGCCGAATGAAGAGGTGGCCAAGCGGCTTTTGGAACTCACCAGGGACCTCAACCTGAAAACAGAAGCCGGATTAGGTGCAGTCGAATTGGCAGCAAATATGCTTAGAATTAATCGACAAGCCGCCAGAGACCTGGCCCAGAAGATACGCGACTTGAATATTTCGGATGAAATCAACAGCCGTGCAGATCGTATCATCAAGGGCAGGAGATGGCGATAGCCAGCTTGCGGTACAGCCGTCAGCATCAGCCTTGAAGCGGCAAAATGTTTCCAGCGAATAAAAGGAAAGGATGAAAAATGTTGAGAAACAATCGCATCAGCTATTCGTCTGCAATGGTCGGACTGGCATTTTGCTTATTGACAACTTCTTGTGCGAAATCGGCGGAAACCGGCGACAGGGATTATCTTCACGCCGGCACGCAGGACGTCCAGGCCTGGCGCCAGATGAAATTCGGGCTGTTTATCCACTGGGGGCCGGTCAGCCTCAAGGGCACGGAGATCGGTTGGTCCCGGGGCGGCGAGCGACGCGGTCGAAACGATAAAAGCACCGGCTCAATCTCGGTTGAGATTTACGATAATCTCTACAAGCAATTCAATCCTGTCAAATTTGACGCCGAACAGTGGGTGCAAATAGCCAAAGACGCCGGCATGAAATATCTTGTCTTTACGAGCAAGCACCATGACGGCTTCTCGATGTTCGACAGCAAGCTTACCGACTACAAGATAAGCAACTCGCCGTTCAAACGGGATGTGGTCGGAGAACTGGGCGACGCCTGTCACAAAGGCGGCTTGAAGCTCGGCTATTATTACTCGCCAGTCGATTGGTATCACCCTGACTATCGCACTGAGAATCACGCCCGCTACATCAAGTTCCTACACGGCCAGCTACGCGAAATTTGCTCCAACTACGGCAGGATTGACATCATCTGGTTCGACGGCCTCGGCGGCACAGCCAAAGACTGGGATTCGGAGAACCTCTTAAAAATGATTCGCCAGCTTCAGCCTAATGTGATTATTAATAATCGTGCCGGGCTGCCCGCCGACCATGATACGCCGGAGCAGAGAATCGGCACATTCCAGACCGGCCGGCCCTGGGAGACCTGCATGACAATCTGCCGGCAGTGGGCGTGGAAACCGAACGACGAGCTTAAATCGCTCAAGCAGTGTATTGATACGCTGGTGAGGGTCGTCGGAGGTGACGGCAATCTTTTATTTAACGTCGGGCCCATGCCGGACGGCAGGATCGAGCCCAGGCAGGTCGAGCGACTCAAAGAAATGGGCGCCTGGCTCAGGGAATACGGACAAAGTATTTATGCTACCCGGGGCGGCCCGTTCAGGACGGGACCCTGGGGTGCCAGCACAAAAAAAGACAATACAATTTACGTTCATATCCTGAGCTGGCCCGGCGAGAAATTGACGCTGCCTCCGGTTCCAAAGAAAATCATCGCAAGCTCTGTTATGACTGGCGGCACAGCCACCGTCAGGCAGACGGAAGAATCTGTCGAGATTTCCGTCCCCAAAGCCTACCGGCGGGAGCTTGACACGATTATCAAACTTGACCTGGACGGCCCGGCAGGTGAAATCGCTCCCCTGAGTTTTCCGTCGGCGTCACTGGCCTATCGCAGGAAGGCAAGGGCATCCAACGTCTATCAAAATATTTCGCAGCATGGCCCCGACAAGGCGGTGGACGACGACCCGGGCACTCGCTGGGCGACCGATTATGGCGTCAAGCAGGCATGGCTTGAAGTGGACATGGGAAAGCCGGTGATATTTAACCGGATCAGAATCAGCGAGGCGTACGAGCGTGTACGGCAGTTCGAGCTGCAATACAAAGACAACGGGCAATGGAAGACAATCACACGCGGCACAAAAATCGGCCCGGATTACGTAAAGGATTTTGAGCCGGTAACCGCCGGGCAAGTGCGTTTGAATATCCTCGATGCGACCGAAGGACCTACTATCTGGGAGTTCCAGCTTCTCGCTCCGAAGAAGTAGCGGGGCGATTTTCCGGGGAGGACAATTTTATGAATCGGCGTGATTTCTTAAAAGCGTTAGGATTGGGGGCGGCTTCGTTAGTAGGGGCAGGCCCGCGTGCCTGCCCTGGGCAACCACATGGGATTGCCCCTACGAGGCCCAATATCGTCTTTATTCTCATCGACGACATGGGCTGGCCGGACGTTGCCTGCTACGGCAGCAAGTTCCACGAGACGCCGAATATCGACCGGCTGGCAAGCCAGGGGATGAAGTTCACCGATGCATACGCGGCATGCCCCGTTTGCTCACCTACGCGCGCCAGCATTATGGCAGGCCAATACCCAGCCCGCGTTGGTATCACGGATTTTATTCCGGGCCACTGGCGACCCTATGAAAAGCTCGTTGTCCCCGAAAACCGCCTGCAACTTCCTCTCGAATCTGTCACCATCGGCGAAGTGCTCAAGGAGCAGGGTTATTCCACCTGCTATATCGGTAAGTGGCATCTCGGCGGCAAAGGCTATTCCCCGGACAAGCAGGGCTTTGACAAAGTCGTGCTGGGCGTCACAAACCAGAACGACAAACAGGTATCCGGCTTTACCGATCAGGCCATAAAGTTCATTCAAGAGAAAAAGCAGGAGCCGTTCTTTCTCTACTTGTCGCATCACTCCGTACATATCAAGTTGGAGGCGCCCGAGGTACTCGTCGAAAAATACAGGAACAAACCGAAGCCGGCAACGGGGGTGAATAATCCTACCTATGCAGCAATGGTCGAACACCTGGACACTAATATCGGCCGCATCCTTAAGAAGCTCGATGATCTGGATCTTGCCGAGCGAACAATTGTTATCTTCTTCTCGGACAACGGAGGCCTGCATGAAGCCTATGGCGGTTACACCGGTAAGCGGCAGATTGTCTCGACCAATGCTCCGCTCCGCGATGAAAAAGGTACTTTGTATGAAGGCGGAATCCGCGAGCCGTTGATCGTTCGCTGGCCCGGCGTTGTTAAAGCCGGTACTACATGCAGCGTGCCGGTCACCAGCGTCGATTTCTACCCCACTTTCCTGGAGATTGTCGGCGCCGGAGGGGATTCGAACCAGGTACTTGATGGCGAGAACATCCTGCCGCTTCTTCGGCAAACTGGCTCGCTCAAACGAGATGCGATATACTGGCATTACCCCCATTATCATCATTCGAGGCCTGCCGGCGCAATACGGGAGGGCCACTACAAGTTGATAGAGTTTTTTGAGGATGGGCAGTTGGAGCTTTACAATCTCAAACGTGACATCGGAGAGAAGAATAACCTTGCCGAAACCATGCCGGTCAAAGCGGCCGACTTGCAGCGGAAGCTGGCAAAGTGGCGGCAATCGGTCGGCGCCAAGATGCCCACTCCGAATCCGGACTATGACCCGGCCAGAGCAAACGAATGGAAACCTCGAACGCGAAGATAACCTCTAAATAGAGAATCAAGAAATGAGCGACCACAACCAAATCAAGAGAAGACAGTTCCTGCAAACAGTGGGAGTCGGCGCCGCTTCGGCATTACTGAGCAGTAATTCCGCTCCGGCAAAGTCACCGCCGGCATCGGTCCCCAACAAACCCAATGTTCTTGTGATCATGACCGATCAACACCGTGCCGATCTGATGACGTGTGCAGGAAGGGACTTGGTTCCCACCCCTAACATCGACCTGATCGCATCCCGCGGCGTGCGGTTCACCAATGCCTATTGTCCGTATCCAGTGTGCGTAGCCTCGCGGATGGCCCTGCTGACCGGACTCTACGCGCACAGCACGGGCGCAATCACAAACCAAGACCGGCTCGATTGGCGATACCGCACGATAGCGAATCATTTCACCGAGAACGGCTATCTGACCGGTCTGATTGGTAAGATGCACTTTCTCGACGCTCACAATCACGGCTTCGAATATTATATGTCTATCAACGATTGGCTGATGTACCTGGGCCCGAAGGTGCAGCACTACGCAAACGAGATTGCCAACCATCCATTGGGGGCTCACTTTTTCAAGACGGTAGATGACGGCGGCGCCGGCCTGCCGGACGTCGATGGATTATGGCTAAAGGGAAGTCCATGGGTGGGTAACGTCGAGAAGTGGAACTTCGATAATATGGCATCCCGGCTCGAAGAGGAAGACCATCTCGATATGTTCCTTGCGCGCGAAGCGGCCAAATTCATTACACGGTACCGTGAGCAGCCGTTTTTCCTGGTTACCAGCTTTATGAAACCGCACTCGCCGTTTTACCCGCCGAGGCAGTGGGCGGAAAAATATCCCGTCGATAAAATGACGCTCCCAAAGGTCGGTGACGTCTCTCAATATCCTCAGCACATCCAGCGGCGAATCAAGAATATGACGGCGTTAGATGAGAAACGTCGGCGGGCCCATCGCGCGGGCTACCTCGGCAATCTCGCTTTTGTCGACACGTGCGTCGGTCACGTTTACAAGACGCTCGAACAAGAAAAACTGCTGGACAATACAATTGTTGTCTATACATCCGACCATGGTGAGATGGAAGGCGACCATGGGCTGTACCAGAAGTTCTGCATGTTCGAGCCGTCGGTGCGGATTCCGCTGATCATCAGCTATCCGAAGCATCTGCCGAAAAACAAAGTGACCGCCGCTCTGACCGAGTACATCGGCCTGTACCCGACGCTGAGCGAGCTGGCAGGGCTCCAAGCGCCCCGAAAGACGACGCTGCTCGATATTCCCGGCTCGCCGGAGCATATGGATGCGGCGAGCTTCGCCCGGGTGTTGCGCGACCCGGATATCGAAGGGCCTTCGGCGGCGTTCAGCGAATTCAACCTGAGGTCTCGGATATGTGAGTATATGATTCGTACTCGTCGTTATAAATACATATTCAATCACGGCTCGACTCATGAGCTGTACGACCACGAGGCTGACCCGGGCGAATTCGTAAACCGGATTAACGATCCCGGCCTCAAAAAAGTACGAGATAAGTTGCGCGACCGGCTCTTCTCGTGGTACGATCCCGAAAAGAATCCCTACCGTCAAGCATAGAAATTTTATATAATCGGCAAAACCTATCATTACATAGCAAGGATTTATAATCATGGCAGAAAGTTATGATGTTGTAGTAATCGGCAGCGGCCCAGGCGGTTACGCCGCCGCTATCAGATGTGCCCAGCGGGGCGCTTCGGTGGCGGTAGTCGAAAAGAGCTTTGTCGGCGGAACCTGTCTGAACTGCGGCTGTGTCCCGTCTAAGACGCTTCTGGCCTCGGCCCATACGCTGCTTATGTTCAAGCACGCTCATTTAATGGGGATTGACGTTGGAGCCCCGACCGCGAACTGGCCGAAAATCCAGGCTCGAAAGGATGCAATAGTTACAGCATTTCGTAAAGGCGTGACAGGATTGATCGGGGGCAACAAAGTAAAGATCATCCCCGGCCGGGCCGTTGTTACAGCACCGGGCAGAATCAAAATCGAATCGGAGGCCGGCCCGGCAGATATTGAGGCCGGAAAAATAATCCTGGCGACTGGTTCTCATCCCATTGAGATTCCGGGCATTCCATTTGACGGGCAGACCGTTATCAGCAGCAAAGAAACCCTTGTCTTACAGCAAATACCACAATCGATGGTAATTGTCGGTGGTGGAGTCATCGGCTGCGAAATGGCCTGCGTATATGCTACGATGGGAACGAAGGTGACAATTGTCGAAGCACTCTCGCGATTGATTCCCATGGAGGACCAATGGGTCGGCCGGCTGATCGAACGTGAATTCAAGAAGCTTGGCATTACTTCGCTGACCAGCCAGAAAGTCACTGCGGTCGATAAGACCGGCAGTAGCGGCAAAGTCGCTCTTGAAAGCGGCCAGACAATTGATGCGGAGAAGGTTCTTATTTCGGTGGGCCGGCGTGCCTTCGTCGATAAAGAAACCGTCGAAGCTTTGAATCTGCAGATGGACGGCCCTGCGATTGCCGTTAATCGGAAATTAGAAACGAACGTTCCCGGCGTATATGCAATCGGCGACGCTATAGGTACGACCTATCTGGCTCACGGCGCTTTCGCCGAAGCGGAAGTGGCCGCTGCCAACGCCACGGGCGGCAATGAAGAGATCGCAGACTATTCACTCATTCCGCGGGCCGTCTATACGTTCCCGGAAATTGCATCCGTCGGCAAAACCGAGGAGACTTGCGCTTCCGAAGGGCTTGATTTTTCCGTTGGCAAGTCGTTCTTCAGAGCCAATGGCCGGAGCACGGCACATAACGAAACCGTCGGCGAGATAAGGGTTGTCCGGGACAACTCAACCGACAGAATCATCGGCGTTTCAATGGTCGGCGCCATCGTCACCGAGCTGATAGCCGCAGCAAGAGCACTCATCGGCAGCACGGAAAAGATTACGGAAGTAAGTTTCCCGCACCCCACGGTCTCTGAGGTGCTCAAAGAAGCTGCCGAAGATGCCTTCGGCCTGAGCCTGCACAATCCGCCCCGATAAAACTGTTTAGCCCGCATCTTTGTGTCGCGGGCATCCCCTCGACAAACTCGGGGCAGGCTCTGCCCTCGACACGTTGGACGGGCTTTTCTTCTTTTTTTTCAATTTTCCTCAATTTTTTGTAAGTTTTCATCGCGCTTGAAGTCTAATATTGTAGTCATGGCTGAGATAATTGATGATGAAATTCTTATCGAACAGTTCCGCCGGGGCGATGAATCTGCTTTCGAGAGAATTGTCGAGCGGTACTCGGCCGAAGTTGCAGCTCTGGCGAATCGACTGCTTGGCTGGCCCGGCGAGGTTGAAGATGTTACGCAGGAGATATTCCTTGCGGCGTTTCTCGGCCTGAAAAAATTTCGCAGTGAATGCAGTCTTAAAAGCTGGCTCTTTACCATAACAATAAACAAATGCCGCAGCTATCGGTATAGATGGAAGCTTAGACATTTGCAAGCCATCCCCATCCCGATAAACGGCATCGGGATGAGGCTGCCACCCGCCGAAGAGGGCGACTCACCGATGAACGCAGAGGACTTCCAACGTGTTCGTCTTGCCGTGGCGGCACTGCCGGCCAGGTATCGTGAGCCGGTCGTTCTGCGGTATCTGCAGGAGCTTGGCACCGACGAAATCAGCCGAATCCTCGGCATATCCAAAAATACGCTGCATGTACGATTGAGCCGGGCAAGAAAACATCTCAGAGAGAAACTGACTGAAATAATAGAGTAATAAATTATGACAGAAGAGGAAATTAAAAAACTGCTTCGAGAAGCCGACAAAACGGCAGGGGGGATTGCTCCCGTCCGGGTGAATCTCTCGGCTATTCGTCGCCGGGCCGGTCGCAGGAATATGATAATTCTGGTGGCTCCCCTCGCTTCAGCCGCCGTGCTCATGGTGGCTCTGAGCATTTTGGCTCTAATGTTTAGAACTGCTGAACCAACGCCGGAGCAGGAAAAGATTGCCTTGCTCGAAACGCAAATTAAACAGCTTCAGGCAAGAACGGATGCGGCTCTTGGCTTAATACAGGAAGTACTTGAAGAGGAGCGAAAGCAAAGCCGGCTCGATGAGCTCCAGGCGCAGCTCGCGAGCATCCCCGATCCCCTCGAAGAAGTTCAGAATCAGGTTGATAAAACCGCCTTTGTCCTCGTCTATCAGGCCGACCGTCTGTACCGCGAACTTAACCAGACGGATTCGGCCGTCGAGAATTACAACCGGGTTATAGCACTTTTCCCTGAGAATCGGTGGGCAAAAGTTGCCCGGCAGCGATTATCGGAAATCGAGAACAAAAAAAATCTGATAAAACAAATTTAAAAGGAGACTTAAAATGAAATCTACAAAACGCATAGTAATTCTGCTGATTTTGGCTGTTCTGGTTACAAGCCCGGTTCGATCAGCACAAATTTCAAACACCCGCACGGCGAGCTGCCTGGTCAAAGTGACGTGCGATCCGGCGATAATACCGTTGAATTTAGAGACTATTGACTACCTGCTGCAAAGCTCCGGCGTTGGCGGAAGGGCCCGCCGCGAAGTACTCGGTATCTCGCCGGGCCAGGACATTGATCTTTTCAATATCGAGTACGTACAGTTATCCGCATCTGAAATCAGCACTTCGTGGAGACGCTCAAGAGGAACTCCATCCGCGAGCAGCAAGGCCGATGATGGTATGTCAGAATATGAGTATGCAGTGATGATGGAGATGAATAAAGAGTATGGTCAATATGACTCTTTGATGATGAAAACAGAAGCTACGGTACAGGCACCTTCAGCAGGCACTTCAAGCCGGTCCAGGTCTTCTTCCAGACGCTCGAGGACCGGTTCGGGATACGATCCTGCGTCCAGCGTCAGTTCCAGCCGTCGTAGCAGAGACCGGGGGAGTTCCTCTTATGGTTACTTCCCCGCTTTGCCAGCACCTCAGCAACGCAGTAGGACTACTATTTCAGATTCTACTGATGAGCAGATGTATCTGTTCAGGCTGAACATTCATCTGCCCGAGGATGTCAAACCTTTGGCCAGGGAGTTTATGAAGGCCCTTGTCGATAACCTGCGTGAAAGCCTGGTCGAAACCCATAATATTTATTCGAATGATCTTGAAGCTTCGCTCGAAGATGCTGAGGCACGTCGTGACCGCGCCCGATCACGCCTTGCAGATGCAATGGAGCAGATTAAAGCAGTGGCCCCGCCCCCCGAGATCATACAGAATCCGGCTGATGCTGCTGTGTATGAACGCCTGGAGCAGATTGTCGATCTATCGATCTTAGAGCCTTCAATGTTGTTTGTAGAGGTGATAACGGAATTAAAGAATTCCGTAGATCCCCCGCTGCAGATACAGCCCAACTGGAGGGATTTGCTCGAAAATGCCGAGGTCGAGCAAACCACCCCGGCGGGAGTGGATCCTCTGACTGGCATTAAGCTCCGCAAGGCTTTGGAGATTTTATTATCCTCAGTTTCGAATGATTTTGCAGAGCTCAAATACGTCGTGGATGAAGGAGTGATTCTGATAGCGACGCAAGATCGGCTTCCGAGTAAGCTGGAAACGCGCGTCTATGAAATATCTGCTCTTGCTTATTCGGCCGGGGGGGCAAAAGACCTGATTGACGCAATCCAGAACACCATCGAGCCCGAGAGCTGGTTTGATCTCAGCGACACAGGGGAAGGATCCATAACGCCTTACCCGAGCCGACAGCCCAGGAAGCTTGCCATTTTCCAGACCTATGAGAATCATCAGAAAATCCAGGAGTTTCTGCAAACCATTACGATAGATATCCCAGTCGGCACTCCTTTGGACATCCCTGTGGAAATGCTCCTCAGTGAGAAGAATGACCTGCTCCGCGAAAAGCAGAACCTTGAGATGGAACTTGCTCGACTGCAGGGACGCATGCCGGCGATTGAAAAACAAATAGTAAGAATAAAGGAGGAAATAGACGAGAAGGTTCAGGCCGACCAGGTCAGCGAGGAATTGAGAAAAATACTTGACATGCAAGTCAAGCGTTTAGAAGGATTCAAAAAACTCGTAGATGACGGTGATATTAATGGTGGGGTTGCGGATGCGGAAGAAAAGCTCGCCAGAGCAAAAATAGAGCTCGCGAGACGGCGCGAACAGATTGGAGCATCTGCCGGTACCGATCAACTGGCAAAGTATAGTAACGAGTTGGCCGCGCTGACAATCGACCAGGCTGAGAAAAAAGCAATGCTGGATGTTGTCAAAAACCAGCTCGATCAAACGGAACAGCAACTAACAGCTGGTGACATATCAGATCCGCAAATCTCGCGAATACGCATGGCAATGCAGGCAATTGAGATCGCAGAACGCCGCGCCAATGAATTGAATGCCCGGCTCCTCAATTTACAGCTTCCCTGGGTATCGGTTTTGGGTGGAGAGTGATTACAACCGGTAGAAGAATAATCCCAGCATACATTTTTCAACGGGCCGTCGTAAAACGGAATTAATGCTTAAAGTGCCGCTTGCCGGTAAAGACCATTGCGATGCCGTGTTTGTCTGCTGTTTCGATGACTATTGGATCCTTCTTGGAGCCGCCCGGCTGGACGATAGCAGCGACGCCGGCCTTGGCGGCGTTTTCCACGTTGTCCGGGAATGGGAAGAACGCATCCGAGGCCAAGACACAACCTTGGGACTCGTCACCGGCTCGCTTGAAGGCGATTAAGCCGGACTCGACACGATTCATCTGTCCTGCCCCGACGCCGATGACCTTCCGGTTCTTGACCAGAACGATTGTATTGCTCTTTGTATGCTTGCCGGCAAGCCATGCGATTCTCAGGTCGTCAAGCTGTTTCTTCGTCGGCCTGGCCTTGGTCGGATACGTCAGTGCATCCGGCTCCCAGCCGACGAGATTTCGTTTCTGCAGCAGCATCCCGCCGACAATACAGCGAACATCGAACTCGCTGGAGTCGATATTGGCCCTGTCGATAGGCCCTGTTTCGATCAGCCGGACCCGGCTGCCCCAGGCTTTCAATGTCCTGATGATCTCGATGGCATCCTGATCGAATGCGGGAGCGATAATCACCTCGGCAAAGAATCCGCCGGCACCAAGTGCCTTGCCGAACCGGCTGTAAGATTCCATGATTGTCTGGGCAAGCTCGACGTTTACATTTCGATTCAGTGCGATAATGCTGCCGAACGCGCTTACCACATCCCCTTCGTAAGCTTTGCGGTATGCTACGCAAATATCATCATCGACGGCACAGCCGCAGGGGTTCAGATGCTTGACGACGACCGCCGCCGGCTCGGAAAATTCCTTCACCAGTTCGAAGGCCGCGTTCGTATCCATCAGGTTATTAAAGCTGATACCGATGCCGCCCTCGAGCAGGGTGCCGCTGCTGACCGATGTTTCGCCGCTAACGGGCAGCTTATAGAACGCCCCTGTTTGATGAGGATTTTCGCCGTAGCGAAGTACCGCTTCTTTTTTGATTGCGACCGATACTATCTCAGGATACTCCACGCCCGCTCTGTTGTTCAGATATTTTGAAATCGCAGCATCGTAGGATGCGGTCAGGCTGAAAGCAATCCGCGCGAAATCGCTTCGCAACTCTTCGCTTACAGCCCCATCGTTCTTTTCCATTTCCTCAATGACCTTATCGTACTGGTCGGATTGTGTTACGATGGTCACGAATTTGTTATTTTTCGCCGCCGAGCGAAGCATGCTCGGGCCACCGATATCAATATTCTCGATCGCCTCGGCCAATGTGCAATCGGGATTGGCAATTGTTTTTTCGAATGGGTAGAGATTCACGCAGACCAAATCAATCGGCTCGATGTCATGCTCTTTCATTGCCGCGGCGTGCTCTTTTTTGTCGCGGAGTCCCAGCAGGGCCCCGTGTATCTTCGGGTGAAGTGTTTTCACCCTGCCGTCCATCATCTCCGGAAAGCCCGTCACCGACTCTATTCCAGCCACATCTATTCCTGCGCCGCTTAGTTTCTTTGCTGTTCCGCCGGTGCTGATTATCTTGACGCCCATCCCGCTGAGTTTTTTTGCGAAATCAACGACGCCGGTCTTATCGGATACACTTATCAATGCAGTTTTTATTTTCACTTCCATTTGCACTTATTTTCCTTCCAATTAGGCCAATATGATTCAGTGCCGAGGGTATCCTACTCAACCGGTTGTAAACAAGCGATCCGGCCGAGATTGTCGGCAATATAAATTTTATCGTCTGTTATATTGGATACGTGTTTTGAGACCCCTGCAAAGTTTACCGTATACAGCTCTTTCGCTTTGACATTATCCATCACTACCAATGTTCTGGTGTTTGTAATTACGTAGGCTTTGTTTCCGGCTTCTGTTAACAAATCAATACCTCCAGAGACCTGCCATAAAGCTGACCCGGTGTTTTTGTTTATAGCTGTCAGGCCCTTACCTTTAACATGCTGATAGACGATCTCTCGTGTCACAACAGGTGCGTCTTCAAGTACTGCAGCGGTCTGATACTTCCAGGCGAGCCGATTCCTTTCAGGCAAGCCGAGCATGTCAACCCTGTAAACGTTTGTGTCCTTACTGGCAAAATACAGTGACATCCCTTCTCTAATAATGGGTCCGGCAATGGCCTGAGAAGCATCGAATTGCCACAGGCGCCGAGGTAGATCAGGTGTGATACTAATGATATTACCCGCAGCAGTAGCAAAGAGCACATAATTCTCGTCAGCAGTAACTGAAGTAATCATCGACTCGTTCTCAGCGGCAACCTCGAAAGCCTGGACCTTATTCTCAGCATTTATCGCGTGCAGTCTTTTGTCAGTACCAGCTAAATAAAAGTATGAACTATTACGAGCAACGGGACAACTGACGCTGAATCCAATATCGGTAGTTTTGAGCACAATTCCGGATTGAGCATTAAGTTGAACGAGCTTACTGTTGCTGCTCACATATAGAAGCTCATTGTCGTAAAGCTTCACTCCCGTAATCGGCAAACCTGCCGGTTCGATAGTCCTGCCGAATATTATCTTCCCGTTTTTCTGACTCAGAGAAAGCATTAAATTGCGGTCAGAGACCGCATAGATGCGATTGCCGAATATGAGTAATCGATCTAAACTCTCATTTTTTTTAATCGGCAGTTCGTTGTCCCATAACATTTTCAGTTTGGCGTGCTTGAGCAGTTCCGGTGATATAAGCGGTTTAGAGCTGCTTTGACCGGCAAAACTGTTCTGCGTAATCCATAAAGCCGAAACACCAACCAGTAAAACGATTCTAAATCTGACCATTTTTAGCATTTTTGTTACTCCTCACAAAAAATTTCTTTTCGTCACCACATTCTGTCATTCCTGCGAAATATATATTACAGATGCGGAGCATGAATCCAATTGTTCTTATTCATCCGGCTTCATGATAGCTCGACATATTCAGCCAAATCAACATTGTGCTGCTCTTCGAATTTTCGCATCTGCTCGATGCGTTCGATATCTTCTTTTATTCTATTTACGAGCTTGAAGATATACGGCTTGCCCTCCAGGCGATTTTGCAGATCATCGAGCATGGGCTCCCATGTCCCGCCGTATAATTGTGCCTTGAGGATAACCAGCATACGGTGCTCATCGCTAAGGCCGGCAATAAAATCGCTTATTACCTTGCTCAAGCTGGTTCCGACGCCTTCATTGCTATTTTCGCTCGGCTCGTCCATTTGCCAAAACCTCGCCTCGTTAGAAATATTTTTCTATCATATTGCCCCGTTGGCGAGTTTCTGGCGGGGCTCGTTTGAGTCGAATACTAAAGCCCTTCGCTGGAAATTGCAACAAATTTTCCAAATTTAGTCGCTTTGGTGCGCATAAAAACGCTGCGGAGACCTGATTTTGCTCTGTGTCGAAACAAATGGGGGAATATCGAGACCTTAAGAATAAGCATTCGGCCGGATCATTGATCGCAGGCCGATGTTTCGTGTTTGTGTCGCTCTTTAGGCCGATCCCGCATATCTTCGAAAAACGGAGTTCTCTTTTGTTCCACGCAAGCAGCGGCATATAGGTACATAGCGGCCGACCAGCTCTGCCAGTCCTGGCCTTGCGGAGTGCCGTCCTGCGCGCGATGCCATTCGTTAAAGCCGAATTCTACGTCGGCGACCCGGGGCTGCTGTACAAGCTTTGCCAAAGAGAGCAATTTTTTTTGTGCGAGTATAAACTTTCCGGTGGCAACCAGGGCGGCGATATAAAATCCGCAAATGAACGGCCAGATCCCGCCGTTGTGGTATTCTCCCGGCTGATTATACTTCTTGTAACGAGGCATCCAGTCGGGGTCCTCCGGCCTGACGTAGGGAAAGAAATTGGGCGGCAAATCGACGGCAAGCTCTTCATTCCGCCGCATCTCTTTACACTCGGTTTCAATCCAGGTGACAAGATGATTCGCCCTGGAGACCGATGCGATTCCGGATAAAATCGCCAGGCTGTTGCCTAATAAATCGAAACGTTCGCTTCTGTATACCTTATATGACCATAAGGCATAATAGGGTTTGGCCCGCAGGACCAGGCCTTCGTGGATATGACGGTTCTGCCTGTCGTCTTTAACCGTGAACCGCCCCATGTGATCTTTGAATATCTCCGCCTGCTCATTCATCTCGAATAAGCGTAGATAAATATGGACCAAAGTATTGACGAACAGGCCGTATCCCAGGACCCACTGCTCATCGCGCCAGTCACTTGTGGGCAGTTGGCAGACCAGGATACGATTCGTCGGGCTTCGGTATCCCATCCATGTAAGAGCCTTTTTGGCGGCATCTTCGAGAAAGTCCGGTTCCTGCATTTTCTTTCTCCATAAGCCGACACCGATCAGGAAAAGCGGGGTACAATCGCTTGAACCACGATCCTGCGGATCATTAACCAACGAGGAAATATGCCCCAGCGGAGATTGATTTTTGGCAAGAGTCTCCAGGACGCGCTTCAACGACTTGATCAGCTTGTCGTTTTTTGTAGTTAGAATTCCGAATGAGCTGATCAGCAAATCTCGCGTGTACGGCTCGGGATAGCCCCAGCCTGCTGTTCTTGGCAGACCCCGAAATGGGCCGTGGTTATTGTGCAGCAAAACTTCTAATGCTGCCTTTTTTGCTCTTTCCAACAGTTTTTGGTTTTTATCTGCCATATTATGAAATTCCAAGTCTCTTCGAGACGATTTTAACAAACTTCTTGGCTATGACTCTATAGTCAAAGTTTTCGACTACTCGTTTTCTGCCTTCGGCGCCCATCTGTTCTCTCAATTCGGGTTTTTTCATTAAGTCCATCATATAGTTGGCAATATCATGTATGCTGGCCCGGTAATCAACGATTCGAGGTTTTTTAAAGACGTATTTGTGCCCGGTTTCGTAGCCGGATTCATCACCAAGCATCGTTTCTCGCAAACGAATCTCCTGAGCCACATCTGCAAGAAAAGCTGTTTTTCCGTGTACTAACGTATCAAGCATACCCATGGCTTTTATGCCGATAACCGGCTTTTCACATGCATTTGCCTCAATCTGTATCATCCCGAATCCCTCCAGACGCGAAGGTGCGGCATAAATATCACAGGCGGCCAGTAGATACGGCATGAAATTACGAGATACTCGGCTGGTTGTATATATTACATTTTTTTCAATTCCCAGGTGCGTTGCTAATTGCATATCGGCTAAATTCTGCTCTTCAGTACGTGGTTGCGGCCAAACTTTGCAAACATACTTCCAATCAGGAGCCTCAGGATCATTGATCGCCAGTGCCTGCAACACTTCCTGAGCGCCTTTTGAGGCGGCGTCTCCGCCAACAGTCAAAACCATAATCTGGTCGTCAGCTACACCTAAAGCTTCACGGACAGTAGAAACTTTAGGGTCTTTCTTGTCTCGTCGTATAAACGAATCGGTATCACATCCTACGTGCAGGACTTCTATGTTCTTGCCGCTCAGGCCGTCACGCATATAGACTTTCTTGACCCAGTTGGAAGTAACCAGGATAAGCGGCAGATCCTCAAGTATTTCCTGGTAGTTTGCCATATAGCCGTCGGCGACAAGCCATGGTATGGGGGTGACTCCATACCGTTTCGGGTGTAAAACTAAATGCGAAGTGTGTCCCCAATAGCCGACCCCTACGACCACATCCGGCTCAAACCATCTGTAATACCATTCCTTTTCCTGCGCAGATTCGAAGTTGACAGAGAAAACTTCGACTCCCATTTCCTCAAGCCCTCTGTGAAACAGTTGACCCTGAGTAGCAAGTCCACCCGGTGAAGGGGGATAATCATATAGTGCGAGTACTTTCATGATTCGACTCCTTTTATGAGAATAATCTTAACGCTTTTGTGACGATTTGAAACACCAAAAAGCTTCCTCACGCGGAGTAGTCCCGGCCTCAAAGCTGTCCGTACCGAAGCCATAGATGTCTGTGATAATATCATATTTTCTTTGCCATATCTCTTCCGGCAGCCTTATTTGCATATCTGCATCTTCAATTGCGCGAGGAAGATATTTTCGGCCGCCGTCTTCATAGGCGAATCTCCATATTTGTCCTGCGGATAATCTGTCACTTTTCCATAATGCCATCACCGCTTGGGCTGTTTCCTCATGCCTCAAATGGCGTGTGTACTCTCCGTTAAGCCCGTGAGTGATAATAAGGTCGAATCTATTCGAAGGCAGGCTTTGGAGTATCTCATGCTGCACCTGGCGGCTTGTAAGCGGGCGTTGTTCGGGGCCGTCGTCAAGATCGCCCATTGCTCCGGTGGCGTTTAATTTCTCAATCGCCCGGAAGAACTTTGGAGCCCGGTCAGGGTCGCTCTTCCTGCACAGCGTTACCACCGTCCATTCGCATTCCGGATGCATCAGTATGATGCCGCCGGCCCAGAGCGTTTCATCGTCCGGATGAGCTACAACAACGGCACACTTTTTAAAAGCCCACATTTGTTTTGACCTTTAGCTTTCAATGCTCTTGTATTTTAAGTATGAACTTTAAAGTCGCAAGTTCTCAAACGCAGCCGCCAAATGACGATATTGCCGGCCTGGGAGTTACTACTGTCCCTCAACGTCCGGCTCCGGCTCGGGAATCTCCTCTTGCGGCTGCTGCTCAACTGTCATTTGCTCCTCGATAATCTTCTCCAACGCGGCAATTGTCGTTTCCTGCTCAGTGATGATTGCCTGTTGCTCGGCC
This sequence comes from uncultured Pirellulales bacterium, assembly GCA_964612465.1. Lineage (GTDB taxonomy): Bacteria > Planctomycetota > Phycisphaerae > Sedimentisphaerales > Anaerobacaceae > JAFGPJ01. The sequence goes on along the minus strand of CAZTDF010000023.1, from coordinate 11,463 downwards.
ATGGCCGACTGCTGTTCGGCAATGGTGATTTGCTGGTTCTCGATAAGCGTATTTTGTTCCTTTAATTCGTTTTCGAGCAAGCTGAGAGTCTCGGGCATCTCACTAACCTGGGCTCTCAGCTCTTTGATTTGTTGTTCTGCCGACATGGCTGCTTTTACTGCAATATCCCGCTCGGCAGTAATTTGTGCTACCTGCTTGTCAAGCTCGTCCCGGATTTCCTTGACCGCCTGCAGCTCTTCTTTTGAATCGGCTAAATTCCTTTTTGCTTTGGTCAAATCAGACCTGATTTTGGACAGTGCGGTTTTTGCTTCGGCAGCTTCGTCGCTCGCTTGCCGGTCATTGTTGTCCGGGCAACCCATCAGGATAAGCGAACAACCCAGGACAACGAGAAATCTATATACGGACACACTTCTTGCCATCTTCGTGCTCCTATTGCTTTTCCCTGTGAATGATTATTCAAAGATCTTGGCCCACTGGCGCTGGCTTCTGCTCTCCCAGCCACGCTCGTGGTATGCATCGCTTACGATAAGAGGCAAAACACTGCCGGCTTCCGCATAGACCATCTGCTCGTATCCCGTATCCACTTTGCCCCAGGAGCGTGCTTCCTGCAGGGTCGAGCCTGAGAGCGCCCCATCCCTTTCATCAGCAACGGTAATTTGTACGGCGTATTTATGCATATCCGCGGTTTCTCCGAGAACCTCGGCGCAAATCACCGTATCCTGGGCAAAGTTTTTCGGAACTCCTCCCCCGATTATAAACAGGCCGGAGACCGGCGACCTCATCTTGATCTCCGTCAGCTCTCGAAAATCCTTGACCGAATCTATGCTGACGTGGCCCTCTTCATTTTCCTTCTGGTGCTTTACGAGACCCAGTCCCGCGCTCGAATCCGAAAAGGCAGGGCAGAATATCGGCACATGATTCTCGTATGCCGCCTGAACGAGAGAATCCTTCTTCTTGGCGTTGTCGATGAGGTAGCGGCCCATTTCCCTGATGAATTCCCTCGACGAATGAGGCCTTGGCGGCAGGGAATTCGCAATCTCCGTGATGGTGTTGTCGCAGATCTGCAATTGGTCTTCGTCGATGAAGGTATCATAGATCCTGTCAATGTGAAGGTCTCTCAATTTTCCGTCATCGACAGTCTTGGTAGCCTTGTAATGCCTGAAGCCAAGGGCCTCGAAAAAGTCCATATCGACAATCGAAGCCCCGGTAGCAACGATAGCATCGACCATATTGCACTTAACCATATCGACATAGATTTGCATACACCCGGCAGCGCTTGTGCTCCCGGCCAGGCACAGCATGATTGTGCACTCCGGGTCATTTATCATGGCCTTGAGAAGCTCTGCGGCTTTGGCTGTGTCTCTGGCCGTGAAAGACATGTCCTTCATCGCTTCGATAATCTTGCCGGCGTCGAACGATTTTATGTCGATATGCCTGACCGGCTCTTTTAATAAATCTTGCTTTTCCATCTTAACCTCGAAATTTGTAGCTCAATAATTTATAAATAAGTTTCGCCGCTAAAAAATCCGGAGCTTTATTCCGCTCGTCCGGGCACAATTCAACTACATCGAATCCTACGACATTTCTTTTTTCGAAAACGGTTCTCATCAATCCCAGCACGTCATACCACAATAAGCCGCCGGGCTCCGGAGTTCCCGTCGAGGGCATTATCGACGGATCAAAAACGTCAAGATCGATTGTGACGTACACGTTTTCCGATAATTTTGACAATACCTTTTCGATCCAATTTTTGTTCGTGGAAATTTCCCGGGCAAATATAACACGATTCGTATCAAGAGCTTTCTTTTCGGACGAGTCCATGCTTCTTATGCCGACCTGCACGATCGGGCAGAGTTCCGAAATCCTTGCCATTGCACATGCGTGATTATATTTCGAGCCTTCGTACTCGTCCCTCAGATCGGAATGAGCGTCGAGCTGCAGGGCGGTAATGTCGGCATTATTTGTGACGTGGGCCCTTACCGAACCGATACTGACAGAGTGTTCGCCTCCCAAAACCACGACGAATTTATTGTCCTGGAGATATTGCCGAACTTGCTCTGCGACAATCTCGACCATATCCTCGGGAAGCTGTTGCCTGTCTACAGGCTCAGCCGTGAATATACCCTTTTTATAGATCTCCGAATCGGTCTCGATATCATAAAGCTCCATGTGGGCGGATGCTTCAATGATAGCCGCCGGGCCCTTATCAGCGCCTTTCAGCCATGTGCTTGTACGGTCAAAGGGGACGGGGATTACTACCACCCTTGCGTTCTCAAGGGCGGAGTATTCTTCGGGCAAGTCTCCGAAATGTGCTGTTTGTCCCATATCAGACGCCTATTCACAAACTCATCAGTTCAATCGTATAGACATCCCTAATCGAATAGAAACACGGCAATCGCTACAGTTGTGGTCCACAGATCCTCTTGACCGCGAGCCGTCTGGGTGATGTTTGTGGTTCTAATTATTAGACCGCTGGATTTGTAGACCTGCTCTTTTTCCGACCATGCCTTATTCGGATCGACCTCGAACCCGAATGTTGTTCCCAGCATCCCGGCTGCAAGGTCTTCAGCCATATCCGCCGCGGCCTGCTGATTCATTCCATGGCCGTGAACCTCGCTGAGGTATCCCCACTGGTTGCGATCTCGTGGAACAGCAACGCCTATTGAGGATACCACTATTCTGCCATGCTCGTTTGTGTCGGATCGGGCCATAACACAATAGCATATCTCGCCGGGAGTTAGTTGTTCCAGCCCGCGTTCTCTGCCGACCATCTTGCATTTCGGTGGTAGAATCGACGAAACCTGAACCAGATTCTGTTGTGCCATGCCTGCTTTTCTGAGCGCTTCCTCGAAGGACTTCAGTTGGTACTTATGCCGGCCAAGCCCCTTGGTGAGGAACACTTTAGTGGGTACGAGATTACTCATCTATACCTCCATTGCATTGCCATTACACGATTACAAATTTGGCCTTATTTACATTTAGCCAGAGAATTATATACCCTGAAGATGGCACCACAACGATAATTCTTAGAAAGTCAGGTATTTTTTTGCATTTTCCAGCCTGACTCCTGCTTTTCCCACGTCCTGGATGGACCTGATATGGCTTTGTTTTCGCCGCTGAAGAATCCGCTTTACTGTTACCGGTCCGAGGCCGGGCACTCTTAGAAGTGAAAACTTCGATGCTTTATTGATGTTTACCGGGAAAAAATCGGGATGCCTGAGAGCCCATGCTTGTTTGGGGTCCGTTGCCAGGGAGAGATTTCCATCCTTCTCGAAGATTATATCCGATTCCGTAAAGGCGTATTTGCGAAGCAGAAAATCCACCTGATACAGCCGATGCTCCCGCATAAGAATATCTGCCTTGCTTTCCGGCTCAACTTGCTCGCCGGCGATAGATGAATCCCCCAATCCCCGTTGATAGGCACTGAAATATACCCGGTGCATTTTTAATCGTTCGTACAGCCCGGACATGTACTTGACAATTTGTGTATCTTGCTCACCGGCGGCTCCCACGATAAACTGTGTTGTCTGCTTGACCCTTTCGTATCGAGAGCCGCGTCCGGTCAACCTGCTGATGAGCTTGATCGGCTCGATAATATCCCGGATATACTTTTTCTTCTGCGATAGTTTAGCCAGATTCTTTTCGCCCGGCGTCTCGATATTCAGAGATACGGCGCTGGCTAATGAAACTGCCTCTTCAACCGCCGCGTCGCTCGCCCCGGGAATAATCTTCAGGTGAATATAGCCCCTGAATCCGTGCCTTCTTCGAAGCAATCGCGCTGCGCCGTTGAGCCTGTCCATGGTCGCATCGGGCGAGCCTAAAACGCCTGAACTTAGAAACAGCCCGAAAACTTTTCGCTGGTTGTAATAATCCAGAAACACCTTCACCGTCTCCTCCGGCGTCAGACTGACCCTGCGAACGTCCATTTGCTCTCTGAGCGGGCAGTACTTGCAGTCGTTCGTGCACACATTCGAGGCCAGCGTCTTGAAAAGTACACTCCTGCCCCCACTGGGAAGTGTGACCGGGTAAATCCATTTGCCGTCGGAAGTTCGCCGGCGGTGTTCGTCTTTACTCGTGCTGCAGGCACAGGCAAGGTCGTATTGAGCATCGGCACTGAGTATCTCCAGCTTTTCCTGTGTACCGGGCCTCGATATGATGCCGACCATTTTCTTTACCTTCGCAGTCTTATCCGTGACTTGCTGTTTTTGCTCTCTGGTTTCGTGCTACTTGCCACTTTAGCCAGTAATGCAAAGACTACAAGCCAGATCACAAAAAGTAAAGGCGCAGCATCCAAAAGAATGCCCATAAAAAGAAAAATAATGGCAAACACTGCAACAACCATTACCGAGAACAGAAATGGTCCGGCGAGTTTTCCTGTCGTTTGTTGGACTTCCGACTGCCGGGCCTCGTCCCATTTTCTCAGAACCGATTTTGCTCCTTCGGCCTGGTCCCTCGGTACGGTAACGCTGATTAAATAGGTTGCTCCGCTTCGAACCGGGGCCGAACTCGGATTCTCCAGCGTTGTAGGATTGAATCCTTCCTTGCGTAGAAGCCCGAGCACGGTCTGCAGCGATTCGGGATTAGTCTTGTAAACGACAACAAAATCCATAGTTCTGCACTAAGCTTAATGATGACTCATCGTCGTAGTCATCACGGATGGCATGATAACGGCCACCATAACGGCTGCTTGCATCGCCTGAATGGCCTCAGTTGCGGCCTTTCCCGTTATCTCGCCGTCAACGATTTGCTTGATACGGGCTTTGCGGCCTTTCAGCTTCTTTTTATCGAAGACTACTTTCAGAAGACCCGTACTGTTGGCCAATGATAGGAGAACAACAGTACGGGGGTCAATATCTCTTGTGTCGGTGAAGATGGCATGTTCCAGCCGTCTAATCAATTCCCTTTCAGGCCCGGGATTAACTTCCGGGTAGATTTTCCGGGTGAAGAGCAGCATAACTTTGTCTTCGTCTGCCCTGAGAATGCCGCGTCTGCACAGTTGTTGGGCTACGCGGTGTTTGAGGTTTTTTATGCCGGCAAAGCGAGATACCCATGTCTGGAGAACGGCACGTCTTTTCGCATTGATGACTTTTTCAAGGCATTGGTCAATCAACGGCTCACCGAGAGGACTCGTGCTGACAAAGTTGACCAGCTTTCTTTTGCCGGTCTGCTCAACTTCGACTCGCTTGCTCAATAACAGCTCGGCCAGCAGCGCAGCGCCGATTGCGTACTGGTACATTGTCCCGGAAGCAATAGTACCTTCCTCGTCCCGCAGGGCCAGTAGCAATATCTCTTCATGTAGAAATAGAGTGTTCTGCATCGTTATCCAATTTCTGTCTGGCCCATAGCTTCAGTCGGGCTTTTTATCACTGACGCCGCCGCCTTAATCATGCCTGCTATGTCGGAAAGATCCGAAGGAATTATAATCGAGTTGTTGGTCTTTGCGAGTTTGCCGAATTCGTCCAGATATTGTTCGGCTATGCGCAGGTTTACCGCGTTGACTCCGCCTTTTTCGTTAATTGCCTTGGCAATCTCCCGGATCCCGTTTGCCGTTGCCTCGGCGACTTTAAGAATTTCGATGGCCCGGCCTTCGGCTTCATTGATTCTTCTTTGCTTTTCGCCTTCCGAACGGGCAATCATTTCCTGCCTGTCACCTTCGGCCCGGTTGATCTTTGCCTGTCGGTCACCTTCCGACTCAGCAATAGTTGCTCGCTTTTCCCGCGTAGCCCTCATTTGCTTTTCCATCGCGTCTTTGATGCTCTGGGGCGGCAGGATATTCTTTACCTCATATCGCGTTACCTTAACTCCCCACGGGTCAGAGGCCTTATCCACGGCATCAACAATCGCGCTATTTACCGTCTCTCTTTCCTCGAAAGTCTTATCCAGCTCGAGCTTACCCATTACACTTCTCATGGTCGTCTGGGCCAATTGCGCGGATGCGAACTGGTAATTGTTTATTCCGTAGGAGGCTTTCTTGGGGTCCACAACCTGCATATACAGGATGCCGTCAACTTCGACTGCAATATTGTCCTTCGTAATACACTGTTGTGGCGAAACGTCCACAGCCTGCTCTTTCAGGGTGTGTTTATATGCAACCCTGTCAAAGAACGGCGTTAGTATGTGGAATCCAGCCTCAATCGTTTTCGAATACTTGCCGAGCCGCTCGATGATGTATGCCTGTTTCTGCGGCACTATCCTTATGGTCTTGAAGAAAATGATCAGCGCGAAGACAAGTATTCCTACAAGAATGATTGTTAAAACAGATCCTGTCGGTAATGCTGCTAACATGGCTATCTCCTTTCGTAGTAAAATATTTTATATGTTGTTTTTAATTCTGACTGATAACCGGCCGTTAAATTCAGTCTTTTACACTGCTTTAACCTTCAGAGTCAGGTTGTCTTTTGCGATAATCTCAGCGACAGTTCCTTCTGCGATTTCTTCATCCGCTTCAGCTTCCCAGTTTGTGCCGTGAAGTTCGACTTTGCCGCCGGCCTTCGGCGTGATTTTCGCTTTGACAACCACCCGTTCACCAATGAACTCATTAAGGTCTTCCGTCATGTCCTGTTTGGACTTGACATGCCCGATAAATATCCCTTTGAGCCATTTTCGCAGCAATAGCAGTGACAGCACGGAAGCAATAATGAATATGATTAACTGGGCGTTTATTGAGCTGGCGACGTAGGCGCTCAAAAGGCAGATAATCGCGACGATCCACGCGCCTGCGCCGAAGAAGCCGATAATCAGACCCGGCATGATGAACTCGAAAACCAGCAGCACAAGTCCTACCAGGAACCATATCAACTCCGGCTTCAAAAAATCTTTTATCGCATCCAAACTCATTTGACTAACCTTTCATAAATGGAAATTATAAATCAAGGTTTTACTTTTCGGCTACATCTCGCCACATATCAGCAGCTTTCTTCGTATTTTCGATGCTAAGCTGAAGAAACTTTTTGACCGCTTCTATTCTATCGGGTTCACCGGATTCAAGCTCCGTTAAGATATGTCTTGCGAGCCTGCCTTCAGCCTCGGCAGTTATCGCAGCAAGTTCAAAGTTTTTTGTTCTTATGTAGCTTCTTGCCCAAACTGTTCCGGTAACTAATGCTATATTCAAAACGACGGACGAAATAAACATGATTTTGAGCCACTTACTCATAAGTCACCTCCGTTTCTTATGTCTATCTGGATATTTGCTTTTCAAATAGTTCCTATCCGAACTATTCACTCTACGACCACAGCAGTGCCGTAAGCTAAAATCTCCGATGCCCCTCCCATTACCATCTGCGTTGAAAAGCCCATACTCACAATAGCGTTGGCGCCGAGATTTTGAGCGTCTTCTATCATCCTGTCGATAGCCTGTTCGCGGGACTCTGCCATCATCTTGGTATAATCGGTTATTTCGCCGCCGATTATGTGGCGAATTATCGCCATGATGTCCCTGCCGATGTGACGGGCCCTGATCGTATTGCCTCGAACGAGCCCGAGGTGCTTTATAATTCTTTTACCATGAATCGTATCTGTTGTGGACAAAAGCATCGCTTTATCTCCTTACATTCCTGTACCGGTCTTTACTCCAGAAATACATTCTTTCCCGTAACGCCGAGACAAACAATATCGCCAGCCCTACAATAAGTGCAAGCAGGCCGAGCTTCAAGAGCATTCCAACTGTGGCATCCGTGACGATTTTCTCTATCAGCTTGAATCCGCCGTAGATTGTCAGAAGGATTGCAGCAATTGAAAATATTAACCACCCAACGCTGCGCTCGATACGGTTATAGATCCCGTTCCAGTAGTCCTGCCATATTCGATCCTCGGGTTCGACCAGGGTCACTTCGTCGGTTATCGCTTTGAGTTTCTGGAACTCTTTAAGCTCGCCGGCACATTCGGGGCACCCGGCCAAATGCTCTTCGAACCGATTTCTCTGCTCGTCGCTCAGTTCGTTGTCCAGGTAGCCCATTAACAGGTCTTTATAATCATGGCATGTCATGGATAAAACCTCCTTTTCCCGTGCCTAATAATTCTTCAAGTCTCTTGCGGGCGTAGTACAACCTGCTCGTCACGGTGCCCTTGTTGCAAAACAGGGCCTCGGCGATCTGGTCGTATGACATGTTTTTAAAGTGTCGCAATATAATCACCTCACGATGTTTCTCGTCCAGCTTTCCGATTGCCTGCCAGACTTTGTCTTTTATCTCATCTCTGCTTGCCACCTCCTCGGGCGAAAAGCAATCGTCCGTGGAGGCCACTTCCGGGCAGTCCTCCGAATTGAGAGAACTGGCCCGCCTGTACCTTCGTTTTCTTAGGTGGCTGATGCACAGGTTTTTCAATATTTGATAGAACCAGGGAAAGAACTTCCGGCCGGGCTTGACATCTTTGATATGCCGGTATGCTCGAACGAAGGCCTCTTGTGACAGGTCCATCGCATCTTCGCGATTGCCCACAAGACCTAATGCAATAAAATACGCGTCTTTCATATATTTGTTTACGAGAACTTCGAAAGCCTCTGACGAGCCCCGCTGGCAACGCTGCAAAACTATTGTTTCTTCCTGGCACACGCTCGTCACTCTCTTTGGCTCCAAAAGCAGAGTCTTTCGATTCAAACGCAGTTTCTTTACTTTGTTTCCACAACAATATACACTCAAGGCCCCATATTTCTTCAAATTATTTTATATTTTTTCGTTCTTTCCGGCCTTTTAATCCACCTTATATTGTGAATATACCACATTGCGATCGGTCTCAAAATTGGTTGTGTATTCGGCGGGACAGAATAGAGACTTTAATAGTCAATAATATCGGATGTTATTGTGAAGAAGCCCAGCAGCTACAGCCATCTCAAAATTATCAATCGTGAAGAAAAAGTCACCGCAATCAAATCAGGACAAATCTTACGGCAGGGCGTTTGCATGATGGCGCATTGATTCTCCGGCATCAGAATATTGCTGCCGGATCGACCCATTTCTGGCAAAACGCGGATTACTTCTCTTCAGGTTCGGCTAATTTCTGGATCTGCACTTCGCGGATGCTGAACTGGCCGGATTTGGTGGCGGGGGGCTTTTCGATATATAATCCGATTTGACCTTTTTCCGGCTCGATTCCCCGGACCGAGCCGATTTCCTCACCGTTGAGCCATACCTGGACTTTGTCACCCTCGACCTTTGCCGAAATGGTGTTCCAGCTTTCACGGTCCACGAGGTCCTCGCGGATGTTGGTCAGGGCCAGTCCTTTCTCGGGCAAAAGGACACTGCCGGTAAATGCCGGCGCCGAATCGAAAATCTCGATGCGCGGGCCGCTTACCGATTCGTTGCCCCGCAGCCAGATGCCGGCGTGAACCGGCCACGTCACCCGAAACGTTATCGCCAGCAGGTAGTTCTCGTGTATCGCTTCGGTCCAGAGCGTGCTGCCTTTATCGTTCTCGCCGGCAATTCCAACGATCCGGCCGGATTGAACCTTCCAGTTAGCGGCAGCCGAAGTTTGCCAGCCCGCAAGGTCACGGCCGTTGAAGGCGGCGATCCATTGAGGCTGCTCGTCGCCGGACTTTGTATCAAGTGGTTTGCTGATATTGTGGGTGCCGTGACAGTCCGTGCAGACCGAATTATGATTAACTGCCCGGCCGTTCGGGCGCATCCGGCCGGTCCATTTTTCGAAAAACGCTTCCACCGCCGCGGGATCCTTATGGTCCTGTTGCCCGTAGACTTCACGGCCGTCGCCGGGCTTGTGGCACGTCGGATTCGAACACATTCTCTCGACCTCCGACCGGCCGAACAGAAGGTCGGGCTTGGTCATCAGCATCTCATCGTGCATGTGCTCGGTCGAGGGGCCGTGACATTCGTCACAGGTGACATCCATGTCGAGGTGGTCTGTAGTCAGCTCCTCGGTTTTCATATCCGGATGGCAAACGTAGCATTTACTGTTCTCGTTCGGCTTTTCAGCCTGCGATTCTTCCGCCGAACAGATTGCCAGCACACCGGCAAGACCTGCAATAACAATTATCGCCGCGATAAGATACGGATTTATTCGAATATACGAGCGCACTTTTCTCTCCTTGTATTGAACCGAAATTCAAGCGAATCGATGTCGCATCCAGCGTTACGCGTGGGCAAAACAGAATTTGCCCACCTTACGACTGTATTCTGCCTTAAACAACTTCCCAGTCGCGCAGCCACTCATATTCCTGCGGCAGATTTGCCCACTGCTGGTCGGTGATTTCCGTCAGCCACTGCTTATCCGCGGCGGACATTCCGAGCGGACGGGTATAAGAAGCACGAGCGGCGTTTTCCGCTTCATAAGGCGTTGAGATACCCGGCACCGCTGCCGTGATGGACGGGTTAGCGAGAATGCACTGGAGCGTCAGCCTCGCCAGATCGTTTTCCGTCTTACTGCCCACGCCCATAACGGGGAACTTGACTTTGCCGTAGCTCTTGAAAAGGCTGCCGCCGAAGTAAGGCTTAATCGTAACGATTCCGACGTCCTGCTTAACGACCGTATCGAAAATGCTCTGCGTCTGGTCGGAGCCGTGACCCGGATTAACCTCTTCGATGTTACCCGCGACCGGAGAGCCGCCCTTGGCCTTGGTCTTGGCGCTGCACGGGAAGATGATCATCTCGAACTCCGGATAATTATTGAGCACGTGCTCCAGCCAGGGCCGGCAGTGACATGACATGCCGAGATGCCGTACCTTGCCTTCCTTTCTCAGCTTCTGGAAGGTTTCGATCAAAGATTCCACTTCTTCGTCCGTATTGAGCTGGTTTGTTCCGAGCTGGCCGGCCATCTTTGCCTGCGGCCGCCAGATATCGAGATAATCGGTCTTCAGCAGTCTCAGGCACGTCTCGACGTTGAAGCTCTGGTCTTTAACGTTACAACGGTCGGAGCCGCGCGGGCCGAGGTTATGAATATCGGCGCCGACGTGCATCTTGTCCCGGCGTCCTTTAATAGCTACGCCGTAGCAGAGGCACTCGGCCGCGGTGGTAATGTCGAGATAATTTATGCCGGAATCGATACAGGCACTGACCACGTCCGTGCGGTTCTTAGCGACGTCCGAGGGAACTTCCTCGTTGGCGAAGCTGTCCCAGTACCGCCCGGCGTTGCGGTTCTTCCAGTGCCCGCCCAGGCTGACCTCGGAAATCATCAGGTTCGACTTGCCCATCCGGCGGTAGTTCATCTTTTCGTGGAAGTTCATAATCTTCGACGTATTTACCGGTCCGGCTGCCCTCGTATTGCCCGCCAGAGCACCGGCGATGGTCCCCGCTGCCACTACGGAAGTGTTCCGCATGAAATCTCTTCGTGAAAGTTCATCGTTCTTCATTGGTCTTCTCCTTCTCGATTCGAACTGGTTTTGGCTGTCATATTCTAAAACGAACCTGCCTTTAACCGGCAAGCCGCTCTTAAACTCTATTCGAAATTAAACTTCAGGCATGATTGCACAATTGAGGCCAAATGTCAAATACTTTCTCGATTCGATAGCCGTTATAA
>CAZTDF010000022.1:0-35977 GCA_964612465.1 uncultured Pirellulales bacterium | reverse complement strand
GCCCTGTTTCCTTTTTATGTGCTCACTCCGGCTGAGGTTTTCCCTTCCAAGTTTCCTCCTGCAATTATTAGCAATATCGAACAAAAGCTTTGCCGTCTTAAGTCATTTTCAGCAAATTTCCGCAATAATATACTTATGTTGTATATTGTCCGGCATCCTGCTCGATAAACGGCTCTCAGTAAAGTCGTGTAACCATCTTACCCTCACCTCGATTGTGGTTAATAAAAAAGTACCTCAGAGCATCAATGGGATGGTCGTACAGGCCGTCTTTTTGCGGGAGTTCGCGGGGGATGTTGGCGGATTCCGGGTAATGATAGCATTCCATTGCCTCGATAAGGCGGGGGCATCTCGGCGAGACTATCAGACTGCTTTTTCCATCGCCGCAGCGGATTGCCCGGCGGATCAGCTCGATTCCCTCTAAGATACCGCTGCGTTTGAATCGTACTGCAATTCCCAAAGCCCGCAACTCCCGGACAGCGCTGGTGCCGGTGACATCGTTAACGCTTTTACCCGCCGGGTCGCAAAACGTCGCCGTCACTTTTTCTTCCGCGACCAGCGTGCGGCTCTTCATTTCAACCGCGTGCACATCAATGGTCGCCCTGCTGCGAACGTACTCATCGATCACACGCACGACGCCGGTGCCGTCAACCTGAATCCACAGGCACACAAACGGATTGACGAATCCGAAATCAAGCGCCCGGTATAGCGGAAGATTCGGATTATAATCGACGGCTCCAACATGCACGGCCGGGTCGAATTCATCGAAGACAACGTTCTGTCGTGACGGCCGCGTGCAGAGCATCTCGGCTTCCCAGCCCGCCCTGCTTGCCCGGCGCATCTGGGTAATGCAGTCGTCGATTTTCAGATAGCCGGTTGCCGCCTTCGCCTTGCCCCGGCAGTCTTCCGACAAGGGACATTGCGAACAGCTTCTGCCGACGCACTTTTCTATTGTCTCCCACACGCACCATTTGAAGACCGGCGTGCCGAACTTCGGAGCCGATGTCACGACCTCGTGCATCAGGCCGTAAGGTCGGTGCATCGTGCTGATCAACTCCATGCCGGCGGTAATTTCCGGCGTGCTCTGCGTGGTGAACTTTGCCGCTGCGAATACATCCTCGTCGAACAGCTCCAGCTCATCGCAGCGAAGCTTCTGGACGTGCTGGCCCCGGACGCTGGTTGCAGACTGCGTCAGGACCTCGACCGCTGAACCGTTGACAAAGTGACATTTGGTCTTGCGGACAGGCCCGGCAAGAGATTGCTCGTAGCCGTGATGCAGAAAGCCGGTCAGATATTCATACATCCTGCCGGCCTGCTCGCCCGAGCCGCCCAGGATTCGGACCTGGCAGTTCGGCTTAAAGAGGCAATCCAGAAGCGTCGCGATGGCTGCAAGCTCGGTCTTACCGCCGGCACGATTCGCCCAAACGATCGAATCGTGATTTGCAGCCCTTGGTTCCTGCTTAGATTCACGAAAAGTATGCCAGAGATAATCCATCGGGCTTTGATGTTCCGGACAGATTCTCTTATCCGGCACGTCGATACCAAGAAAAACCTTCACGTAATTCTTCAGGTCCCGCCTCGTAACAGGCCGAATTTGTCGAAGCTCCGAGTAAAGACAAGCGGCCCTTTCAATGTCACTACACTTCTCTGGAAAAGTTATATGTGTCATTCCTGTTCCCCCTGATTGAATGTTGTTCTGAATCGAATATGAAGGGTCTGGTTTACGAGTTGAAAAATATCCCACAGGGCGACTCGCAAACCGCTCCCGTCTCTAATCACTGCACAATCAAATACTTCGGAACGCCGGTTTGGAGGCTGATTGTTATGCCGCCGGCCAACTGCTGTGCCGTATAGGATTTCCTCGTATTGGAAGTCAGGTCACGTACCATGTAGCGTTTATTCTGCTTGACGGTGAACCATTCGGGGAACTGGTTGATACGCGGCCAGTCGAGCGGCATATTCATAATCGTCTTATGACGCGGCGTATCAAAGAGCAGCTTTCCCTGCCATCTTCTGCCGGCGCTTATGCTTATTTTTAGTCCATCTCCTTCCTGGCTGGCTCCAAAAACCACATCATCCCGCCAGGGCCGGATGGTCAGGCCTTTAGTCTTCCAGAGGCAGTACATGATTGTGGTACGTGCGAAGTTTCCGTCGCCGTGCCATCCTTCGATGGTACCGTTGGGCTGTTGCATGTCCCACATCACTTTGATTTCGCTGTCCATCCACTTCACAGTAGAATCAATGGGCTCTCGATTGTAGAGGTTGATCGCGCCTTCGATTGAATCGGCGTAACCATCGGCGCTGCTGCCTTCCCACTGATAGTTTTTATAGTAGTCGTTCAGGTTGCCAAGCGCTTTCTGAACGGCCTGACGGTAGGCCTCGGTTTTATCTATCAGATACACGGTATAAAAACCGTTAAGATTATATCCCCAAGTGTCGGCCAGATCCCTGCCGTGCCGGCTCGTTCTGTTATACATGCTGTTGTAAAAAAGACCATGCTCGTTGGTCCCGAATTCGAGAACGCGATCGAGCATCTCGTGAATGGGTGTTCGATAAGTACCCTTTTTAGCCGACATGGCGAAATTAACGGTCGCGTACAGCTCGCACAAGCCCGAGACGATTTCGCAACCGTGGTCGCGAAGCCTGAGCACTTCTTCATCGCGTGTTGGGTGATGTCCGCCAAGAAGATAATAATCGCCGAGACGAACAGCCCATTGCAAATATTTCCTGTCGCCGGTCATCCAGTAAACACGGGACAATGTCTGGAGCATCTCGCCGTTAATCTCCTGGTTTTCCGAAACGATTTGTCCATATTTTGTTTTAACAGGCGCCCGCTCCCACAAATCGTCGAGAATGTTTATCATGCGTTCGGACCATGGGCTCGGCCCGAGCCATTCGGTAAGCGGCAGCAGCCCGTCTTTAACATATTCCGATGAGCCGAAGATTATTCGGCCCAGATCTTCTTTCGAATCATGGAAGTTCTGCTTGGTAAAAGAGTATGTATCGGGCAGGCTTCCGATGCGGGATGTAAACCTGGTTTCGGCGCGCAGCATATTTCGCATCCTGCCGTCGAAAAGCGGGCGGTCTATAATGGCCGCGGTGAGCACCATATACGGATAATTGTCCGCGGCACTGTCCTGGGCGTTCCAGATGTCTTTGTCCCGGCTAAGATTCCTGGGGATCAACCCGGTCTTCCTATCGGCATATCGAAGCCAGCCTTTGACAAAGTCCCGGCAGTGGATAAATCCTTTATTGGCCAGACGTCCGTTCTCTTCGGCCTGTCGGAAGGTATCTTTGTCAATCTCAGCGGGCCTTCCGACACCTTTTCGGGCCAACCGTTTCAGCTCGGCCAGGTGATTCTCATAGACGCCACGAGGTGTAGTATTGTGTTTCCTGCAAAGTGACGCTGCCATTCCGATAAGCTCGCCCATCATTCCGCCGGTTCGCATTACGCGGACGGTTCCGAGTGCTACGTGTGTCACGCTGATGCAGCGTCCGGCCATTATAAGATTGCTGATGTTGCGGGAATACAGGCTGCGGTAGGGAATCGGGTAGGGCTTTATCTGGGCATACTTCGCAATCGAACGGAATTCTTCGCCGGGAAAGTATTGAGAGTTTTTAGGGTCCGGATAGTGAAGGTCGATGGACCAGGTGGAAGTGACAAACGAATCGGGGAATCTCCTGCGTCGCTGAATGTCCTGCTGCCGCAATATGACGTCACCGAGCAGCCGGCGTGATTCTCGCTTGCCGGCGATATACGCCACCCATTCGAGCTGACGGTCCGCATATTTTGCCCTGTCCCGGCTGCTGTTCTTCAGATACGACCAGTTGCCGTACACAGCACGAAGAGCATGGTCGCGAATGAACTCGAATTCCGTTATCTGGTCACGGTTCATTCCCGTCTCCCAGTCCCAGTCGCCGCGTATAAGATAGTGACAGCTTTGTTCGTTAAACTGTAAAGCCCAGGGACAATCAGGAAACCTCGATGGCCTGTCGCCTGCAGTCGAGTACCACTGAACCGATGCGCCCATCGTCATTTTGTCGGACTCTTTCGGCGCCAGAGGTTCGCCGGTCTGTTCTTTGCTTTCACGTCCCATTCGATATTCGGCGCCGGCCAGAAATCCGAGCGTTCCGTCGCCGGTGCAATCGGCAAACAGCAGAGCTGTAAAGCGCGACATGGTGCCTTTTTGAATATCCTGGGCGACGACAGCTACAATCCGGTCGCCTTGCTTTTCAACCTTAAAAGCGTGCATGTTCAGGAACAGGTGGATATTCTCCTCGCCTCCGACGACTTTGAGCTTCCGCTGGTCGTCATAATGCTCTGCGGGCTGGGCGTTGCCTCTAAGCCCGGTATCGAGTTCGTTAACTACGCCGCCAAGTGCCGGGTACGGCGGTTGATTGACCTCGCCATTCAAGTGGACGCGAACCTCCGAGCTGTTGTTGCCGCCCAGCACGGGACGGTTCTGTATCAGCGCCACCTGCAGGCCGAGTCTTGCTGCCGAGATAGCCGTGCAGGTCCCGGCAATCCCGCCACCGACTACTACCAGATCAAAATTGCCTGCGTTCTGAGGCACTTCAGACAGGCCGAGCAATCTCCGGCGAAAAGACGCCATTGATTCGCCTTCGTTCGGCGGGATAAAATTTGTATCGGCGGAAAAGATAATCGCATCGCATCGACCATCGAAACCTGTTAAATCGTGCAGTTTGAGCACGACTTGATTTTTCTTAATCTCAACCATCCCGCCGTACTGCCAGTGCCACTGGGCGCCTTCTGTGCCGAATAAGGCATCGAGCGGCTCATTGTCGATAATTAGCTGGAACCTGCCGGGCGCTCCCGGTGCCTTCCACGGCGCGACCCAGTCGCGCGTACGCACCCAGACGCGGTATGTGCCCACTGCCGGAAACGATACAGCCGTGGTGGCGTCGCCAACCGGCTTGCCCAGACCGTGAGCCAGCAGGAAGGGTGAGCCCATCTGGTCCATAAACTGCTGGTCAATTACCCAGCCGCCACGGTTCGCGAAGCTCTCGGCCTCGACGAGAACGGTCTGTGCCCGGCTACAAGAAACCAACACCGGTAGCGTAAATAAAAATATCAATGCGCTCAGGATTTTCTTTCTCATTTCAGCGTTGCCTCCCTAATTCTCATGGTTAGCAGTCGGCCATGTCTGTAATTATCTGCCGTGTTGTATCGGCAAAAGACCGTCGATGTCAAGGTTTTAATGGTTCGAGGCCGTCCGATCCCAACCGAATGCTGTCTGAGTTCGTTGAGATACCACTTGAAGAATATGATATGCCGTTCTGTATTGTCTTCTTCGTCGATTCGTCGAAGTAAGTCACCGTAAACCTCCCCTTCGAATGTGGTGGAACATACAGCATGACGATGCCATTTTCGTTAGTAATAGCCTTCTGTCCCAAGAATAAGCCAAACTCGTCACAACCGCTAACTGACAAGCCTTCAACCGGGTCACTCGCATTGACACCAGTAGGGAAATCATTAGCGACCACATGTACAGCTATTACGTCAATATACAAGCAAAACCGTACAATCTTCATGATCGTTTTCTTTTCATCGCATCTTCCGTGTGATGGCCATTCCCCAGCGTGATGCGTCTACAAACACAGTCTCTAAGTCGGGATTCCCAACGATTGCCTGAAAATAGTCTTCCATCATGTAAGCCTGCCCCGACGAATCGTGAGCGATTATCAGGCCGCCGGTGCGCACGAGCGGAAGCAGCTTTTTCAGGTAGTCGGTGAAACCCTCTTTCTCGGCATCGAGTAGCAGCAAATCGATCGGTTCGGTCAATCTCCCAATGGTTTCGTGTGCATCCCCTTCAACCAACGTTACCAGATCTTCGACACCCGCTCGATTGAAATTCTTTTTCGCCAGAGCGATACGTTTCGGGTCAATCTCGTGGGTCGTTAGTCTGCCACCGGTGGAGCGCAGCCCTAGGCAGAACCACATTGCTGAGTATCCGTTGGCCGTTCCGACTTCAACGACGTTCTTGGCTCCGAGAGTCTCAATGAACATCCTCATCAGCCGGCCGTCCTCGGGCAGAATATTCCCCATACCCCGAGACTGGTTGGTGTACATGTCCTCCATAACAGCGATTATGTTTTTCTCCGCTTCATCTCTTGGCTTGGGATGTCGCGAGAGGTATTGACGCGAGACATCTTCTGCGGTCAGGTGCCGATGTTTCACGGTTTTTACAGGCCCTTGGGCCCAGAGGAGCGGAATCAGTAGCGCAACGATAATAATTCCTCCAACGACAAACGACATTCTTCGTGACTTATGCATAATATTGCTCCTTAGGTTTCGTTCGTTATTGCTGTCTCAGAAGTCATATATGTACGAAATCGTGTCGACCAACAAGCCCCGTTCTTTTACAATGACAAACAGCCATTTCATTAGCTTAATCGTTTAATCAAACGGATAGTCAACATAGTAATATGGATCATTTGCGTATGTCAATAGAAATAGAGCGTCGATATGGTAGAGCATAGATATCTTCGGCCAAAGTATATCTATCCGACGTATACACTCTATAAGTTGCTTTCGTAAAGCAATCCATAAATCATATGTTATATTAACGCCCCGGACATTGAATACTTTGACGCCCGATAAATTTTTTATAAATTGTGTCTTTGGCCTAATATTTGACATTTTTTAGGACTCGATATTGACAAAAACAGTATTTGTGTTAGCAAAATGGTGAGTACGCCGAGCTAAGCTGCTGTAAATCAGATAGACAATCCAGCGCCTTCTGCTCTCCAGCCATCAGATTCCCCGCCGAAGCCAGAACAGCCGTCCCAGCCCCCATCGCCTTCAAAAATCCCCGCCGTGTGTAGTCACTGCTGCATATCATGCTCATAAAATCCTTTACCCTAATGCCTTATGCCACCTTCCGACCAGATATAAATTCTTCCGCCCTTTTTGTACGTGTAAAGCTCAGTATATACAAATTTATCTATTATCGCTGCAACCGCTTCGTCGGTCTGGTCTTGCCCGGCTACTACAATAGCGGCTGATTCGGACATTGGGCCAAAAGCTTTTATAACACTATCACATTGAAACGAAAGCCCATCAAGCTCAACCTCAACGAGTTTGTATGCTCTCGGGGCCTTTTTCCAATCGTTATAGAACCGCACACACACGTTTCTGCCGGCCAGGGCTTCTTGTGCCATTTCCCTGGCCTGTTTTTCCTTATCCTCGCGAAGGGATTCGTCTCTTTCTTCGTCGGCTAATGTAGCCGTCAAAAATAACAGTACAAATAACAGCGAGAATATTTGTATGTGTTTCATTGTACCGCTTCCCGTCTCAGCCACATTATTATAACAATTCGCCCGCCTTATTCAAGTATTTCTTCGGAGTGGATAAACAGCAGACGTTCGGGACACCCACTTTGCCACGCCTAAGAGCGATCAAACTGGACTGGGTATTTCTGCCAGGGCACGGCTCCGGCTTCGATTATATGATTGCGAAGAGCAGTAGAGAGCTTCTGGTACATTTTGTCCTTTCTTCCGAGAGGTTTCTGTTCCCGCGGGTCGTCCTTGAGATTGTAAAGCTCCATCGGCTCGAAAGGATTGTTCTGCACGAGCTTGTAGTCGCCGTACCGTGCGGCGTAATAAGCCCGCCCGCCGTAGCCGCCGCCCTCACGACGAACCCAGAACAAGAAGCGGTCCTCGGCCGGCTGCGATTTGCCCAGTAGCGTCGGCAAAATACTGCGTCCGTCAATCTCATGAGCGATCTTTGCCCCGGCTGCTTCGCAGATGGTCGGGTACAAATCCATCGTAAGTGCCACGCGGTCGCTACGGGTTCCAGGTTGAATCTTGCCGGGCCATACCGCGCACATCGGCTCACGGATGCCGCCCTCGTACATGTCCTGCTTACCCGCCCGCAGAGGGCCGTTGCTTGCTCCGACTCCAAGCTGGCCGCCATTGTCGGAAGTGAATATCACCAGTGTGTCGTCGCTGACGCCGGTGTCTTTTAATGCTGAGATGACCTTGCCGATACCGTCGTCGAGATGCTCGATCAGAGCAACGAGTTTGGCCCGCTTTTCATCGATGCCCAGCTCTCGATTCTTCACACGCCGAAGCCACTCGTCCGGCGGCTGGATCGGCGTGTGTGGTGCGTTGTAAGCCAGGTACAAAAAGAACGGTTTGTCTGATTTGGCGCGGTCGTTGATATAGTCGATAGCCCACTGTGTGAATAGGTCGGTGGCGTGGCCTTCTGGGTCGATCTCTCTATTGTTTAGCCGCATGTAATTATTGCCGTGCCGGCGGTGGTTGTAGTAATCATCCATCATATCGCCGAGAAAGCCGCCGAAGCGGTCGAAGCCGCGCTCGTTCGGCGTATTCGGCGAGTCCAGACCGAGATGCCACTTGCCGACGATGCCGGTGTGATAGCCGGCCGGTTTCAGCAATTTCGGCAGCAGCTCTGCATGCGGAGCAAGATAGCCCCAGCTATTGGTAATATGCGTGCGAATAACTCCCGGCACGCCGACCATGTCGGGATAGCGACCGCTCAACAGCGACGCCCTCGTCGGCGAGCAGACCGGGCAGTTAGCGTAGAAATTATCGAACCGCATCCCGGCTGTCATGAGCCTGTCGATATGAGGCGTCTTCAAATCCTTCGCCCCATAGCTCGACAAATCCCCATAGCCCAAATCATCAACCAGAATCATGAGTATATTCGGCTTGCCAGATACTTCCCGACCGCGAGCAAGCCCATAGCTGCCCGAAGCTAAAACCGCCGCTCCAACACCCATAGTCTTCAAAAATCCCCGCCGTGTAGATTTTCTTCTGCAACTCATGCTTATAAGCTCCTATACCCCAATGTCTTATGCCATCTTTTAAACGATAAATAGCTTTCCCATGCAGGGCACATCTTATTATACTTTCGTTTAATAAGCGAATTCTTATTATACTTTAGGGCCGAAAAGTATAATAAGGCAAGAAATTTGGTCTTTGATTAAGATGTACTAATCGCTTTTTTCTTCTGCTAAGACGGCTAAGATTTTTCCGGCGGTTTCTGGTGAGAATGGCGGGGATTCGGGGGTCGATGCGGGATTTTCGCCCGGCGTCTCGTTGGTGCCGGCTGAACGATTGGTACGCATTGTGATTATGTCGAGGCAGGCCTTGCGGGCGACTTCTGGTTTTTGGGGGTCTGTGAGCTGTACGAGATTTGACACAGCCACCCGGGCGTAGTGGGCCAACATAAAATCGCTCCTGCGGTATTCCCAGGCCATGCGCCAATCGAGGTGGCTGGTGAAGGCCTCATCGGCCAGCCACTTGTCGTAGAGCTTTCTGCTAAGCTTGTGTTTTTCCAGAATTGCCTGCTCTTCCAGCCGGCCTTCGAACAAATCGTCAATCACGGCAAGCTGTTTGGCGCTAAATGCTTTTGCTTTGGTCATGGCTGTACCCCCCTATTGCCCTTATCAAAATTCCGGCTTGAAATGAAAATCGGTTGCGACTGAATTTACTGATGGCGTACATACTTATGCTTATGGCGCATTAAATACATACTGTCAGAGATGGCCCCCAGCAAAACTGAAGATTAAAACATTTACAACTTAATGCCGTCGAAAATCAGGCTTGTTTCTTGCGCCGTTTTCGAGGGCGGGATTTAATAGCTTTCAGATAGCTATCGCTTTTTCTGAGCCCCAATTGGCGTGCTTTGGTCTTTACCGATCCTGCCGACCTGCCAAAACGCTCGGCAAGCTCGTCTGTTATTGTCTCCGGATAAAGCTTTGCAAGCAGCTTCAAATCATCCTCGGTCCAATAGCTGTATATGTCCGTTTTCATACCCATGTCGTAAGCCTTCTGCCTGACCGCCGTCAAGGGCCGGCAAAGCTTCGCGGCTATCATCCTTGTATTTCCTCGAGGATAAAGCCGTTTTAGCAGCTTTATATCATCCTCTGTCCACGACCACGGACCACTGATAAGATTTTGGTCACCCTTGTTTGCCATTACACAACCTCATTCATTATTTTCAATTGTTCGCATCACCAAAAAAATGAAAAAAAAAGACCCCTATTAGAAACAAGTACTCCTAACATAAAGTACTAAAACAAAAAGACTTACACTTATTTTGCGGCATGCCGCCCCGATTGTTCAGGAAGAAATTTCCAGATGAAACCTTCCATGTACTAACTTGTAAATAAGTAATATCGGCAATTTCAAGTCAATTGTCAAGAGATTTTTCGTTTTTTATTGCTCCGGAGACGCGTAGCTCTCGAATCTCGACATTTCCGGGCGGAACGTCAGCTTTATCACTCCGATTGGGCCGTTTCGCTGCTTGGCAATGATAATATCCGCCACGTTCGTATTGCAGCAATTGGCCTGTCTCTTATAATAATAGTCCTCCCGATGCAGCAGCAAAACGACGTCTTCCTTTGACATTTCAACTCCTTTGCAAACTGAGCCGGCCTCTTTCCTCGCTCGCACGGCGGCTTTGTAATTTCCTGACATCTTCCAGCGAACGCAGCTTCGCCAGCAGATACGCCTTTCTCGCCGGGCTGAGCCCGCCCACACATTCCTGAGGCTTGATAACGGCGACAACCACCTTCGGTCCTTCCGGCCAGCGATTCAAGCCAACGCCATTGGTAATCGCAAACTGCCCGTAATAATAAAGCAGATATCGCGGCCCAGTCCCGAGATACCGGCCGATCTCAAGCATCTCTTGAAGCTCTGCTTCCATGCTTTCCATAATGCACTACCTTTATGCGGAACTCGTGACCTGGGTCACGGGGCACGAATAGGTCTTCTTTATTTCTCAATTCTTCATTCTCAATTCTTACATCTCGGGCAACCGGCTTTCGGCCTGGGCCGAAAAAAAGCCGCCCCCATAATTGAACGTACCTGCGCGTTTGATGCGAAAATCTACAAAATTGTAGACGCCATATTTTTCATAACTCCTTACACCAGCAGCAATAAAAAAAATTGTAAACTTTTTTATTTTTAGCCCCAACTACCATCGCTTTTGGTCGAAAACTCCCGGAATTCTTACCCGACTTAGTGCAAATTGATGCTTTATCTGCATACCAATTTTTTCTGAAAATTACGTAGTCACCGTAGTCACCGCTGTTGACAAATTCCCAATACAGATTAGACTTGGAGTGTTCAGGAGTGTCTCAGAGAAATGTATATGGTAAATCCCGGAACATATTAAATACAGGAGATGGGTGAAATGAAACGGTCAATCACAAGAAGTGTTATCGCAATCGTTATGTTACTGTCTACTGCTTCGTTTGGTAGTCCGAACTTAAGCGGGCAGTATTGGTTCGGCAGTCTCAGCGTTAATGCCGATGGAAGTGAGCCATGGGGCAAACGGGGAACCGTGTCGATCACCGGTAATCAATGGCTTCAGCAGTGGGAAGACTACAACAGCCAGCAAGAGTTCTCGGAGACTTTCACCACTACAGTCCAGCAGGATGGGTCGATCAATATCAATTTTCCGGCCGAGACTTATAATGTTGCCTTCAATGGCGACGTGATGATTCATGCGGGTAGTGTTCTTGGTGGAGGCGAAGAAGGGATCGATATATTCACGCGTAAAGCAACCAATGTGGATGTCAATGATGTTCTCGGCGTCCATAGCTTTTTGGGTCATTACCTGGGACAGAACGATGATACTGCCCTTTGGGGCAATTTTACATTCGACCCAAATGGTACCTTTACAGCTTCCTGGACCGGCGATCATGGCCGTAGTAACTCTGATACATATAATTGGACTTTAGATGTCGTAAACTCTATGACAAACATTTCTGGACATGGATTTTTCTTCGGCAAGGGAGGCATTGGATCTACGTACCAAATTGCCTTTGAAGAAGGCAGGGATGGTAATGATCTGGGGTACAACATTTTCATCAAGAAAACCGACCAGGTGATAACAATGGCAGACATTGCAGGCACCTATCAGGTTCGATTTCTTGAAACCGGTCCCGGCGGTGTCCCTTACACCTGCGGCCAGGGAACCTGTGTCATAGAGGCTGTTGATGATGCCAATGGAATCCTATTGGTGGATGCCTATTATTCCGACGGCGAACATTCAGTTAAAAACAAGGATTGCTCTGTTGGTCCCGGAAATGAATTTCATGTTGCCGATGAAAGTGTGCCGGAAGGTATTATCAGTTCAGACAAAAACCTGATTGTTATCCCGGAGAATCGCTTCAAAAATCCCCCGACACGAACTCCGGATGACTGGATTGGTGGAATATTTCTTATTAGAATGCCAACCAGGGACAATATAGCCGACCTAAATGGCGATGGGATTGTAGATTCCGACGACATGTACATCATGATTGAACACTGGGGCACAGACAATCAATTGTGCGACATTGCCCCGATGCCCTGGGGCGACGGCATAGTAGATGCCCTGGATTTGACTGTCCTTACCGAACATCTGCTCGATGTATACCCGCCGGCTGAAACTGTAGAAATCAATGAGGGTAATGACGGCGGAAAGGTCGAGCTTGAGCTGGGCGAGATACTTGTCGTTACACTCGAATCAAATCCCTCGACCGGTTATCGGTGGGAGCAGCCCAAAAACAGCAAGTCTATCCTGGTCCAGCTTGGCCAGGCAGAGTTTAGGCCATCCGAGACGGGCGAACCACCAATGGTCGGCGCCGGCGGCTGGGAAATCTTTCGTTTCAAGGCCGTAAGCGCAGGACAGATGACCCTCGAACTCGTCTATCACAGATCATGGGAAGAAGGTGTCGAGCCTTTAAAAACCTTTTCCATTCAAGTAGTAGTGCCATAATCCGACACATGTGACAGCAAGCTGGATGATTCGCCCGCTTTGGGGTGTGTGTACAGCTTAGACGTTCCAGAAGCAGCAGATCATTGCCAGCAACTCGGCGTCTGTTTGAATGCCGTAGAAGGCCTTCAGTAGCGTGACATCGTCGGCAGGCATGCCCGCGAACTTCATACTGAAATCCGCCTCGGTGGCCGGCGTCTGCTCGAAAAACTTCAGGCATTCCCACGCCGCCCGCTGCTGGGCGAAACGGTCGCGCTTGATCTCGGCTTCGGCCCGCATCGTCCGACAACATGCCGGCTCAACATCCTCAATCATAACATCAGCATTCATTTTCCGCTTTCTCCATTAACTTTTTACTTTTTACTTTCTTCTCATATCCCTTTGTTTCTGATCAAGCTCGCTCTAATGCTCGTAGTCTTTTTGATTAATCAAAAGGACTACGAGCTTTCATTTCATGGCAAAGGTCTCTCAATAAAGACCGTTCATTTAGAAGGTCCATTCGTTTCGAAAAACCGTGCACTTTGAAAGACCGTACGTTTCAAAAGACCGTTCGTTGAGAATGTAACAGGGCATTATCTAAAACCTTCAATGAAACGTTGAGCAATGTAAGTAAGTGCCGCGGCGTTTCCTGCAGCCTTTGTTTTCTCGTTTTGACTCTCTCGTACAGAAGCCAACGCCCTAGCGACAATCTTTTGCTGGTCATCGCTCAGGAAAAACACCATCGGAACGGCAAAGCTTTTAACGGAGATATTGGCCGGTGCGGACGGGACTTTCAGGTTTTTCAGCCGCTCGATCTGCGAGCGTGTGAACGGCAGAAGCTTCGCCATCTCGCGGGCCTGCATGTTGCGATTGATTCTGGCCAGCAGGGCAAGCTTCTTGTCCAGCACGTCCGAGCCGCCCAGGCGATTGAGTGTGGAAAGCAAAATGTCGGTCTCGGCGTCGTCCACTTCCCAGACGACGGCATCAGCGGTATCGTAGCCGAGTTGCTTGAGAGCCAGACTGCGATGATGGCCGTTGATGATCTGGAAGCCGTCGCCCTGCCGACGAACCACGAGCGGCTCATAGCGGCCGGTCCGCTCGATATTGCGAACAAGCCGGGCGAAGTTCCTCTTGCTCATCCGGTTGGGATTGCCGGGATGTGCGGTGAGCTTGTCGATTGGAATACTCGATACTCGATTCTGGACTGTGGTTTCTTGCATTATTGATCCTCCTAAAGTTTTTTTTGTTTTGGTATAAGTTTGTCATTCCTTCGCTGCGCTCAAGGACAGGTCTGAACACATTGCCCCTGTTTGTCATTCTGACGACACCGCCCTTGTTTGTCATTCTGAGCGGAACGAAGTGAAGCGAAGAATCTCAACGCTGCAGGTGCATAACCAACCGGTGTGTCACTATAACGTCGATAATATTTAGATCCTTCGCTTCGCTCAGGATGACATTGTGTGGGAAAAAGCTCTTCGCGAAGCCTGTCCTTGAACGCAGTGAAGGGCTCATAGCCGCATTTGTCATTCTGAGGCACAGCCGAAGAATCTGGCAAGGGACATAACTTCACGATATAATGTAACGTATGAGTACGGACCATCAGTATTACGTATACATTCTGACCAACAGATCCGGCACGCTTTATGTCGGTCTGACCAACAACATCATTCACAGAGTACATCAGCATAAGAATAAACTCGTAAAGGGTTTTACTGAGAAGTACAACATTGACAAGCTCGTCTATTATGAAACGTTCAGTGACGTCACTTCGGCAATAGCCAGAGAAAAAACCATCAAAGGCTGGCTGAGAAGAAAGAAGATTGAGCTGATAGAAACATCCAATCCCAAATGGATTGACCTCAGCAATGACTGGTACAAATAAGATTAGCACATCCATATAATATCGCTGGCGTTGAGATCCTTCGCGAAGTTTATCCTTGAACACAGTGAAGGGTTCAGGATGACATTGTGTGGGAAAAAGCTCTTCGCGAAGTTTATCCTTGAACGCAGTGAGGGACTCAGAACCAAACTTGTCATTCTGAGCGGAACGCCCCGATTTGTCATTCTGAGCGAAACGAAGTGAAGCGAAGAATCTAAATGCTGTAGGAGCATAATCAACAGATACGTTACTAAAACACCGACAAGATTTAGATCCTTCGCTGCGCTCAGGATGACATAGGATGAGGTGCTCCAATCTGTCATTCTGAACACACTGCTTCCACTTGTCATTCTGAGTGGATCGAACTGAAGCAAAGAATCTAAACGCTGCAGGATCATGATCAACCGATACGTTACTATAATACCGAAAGCCTTGAGATTCTTCG
Source organism: uncultured Pirellulales bacterium (assembly GCA_964612465.1). GTDB lineage: Bacteria > Planctomycetota > Phycisphaerae > Sedimentisphaerales > Anaerobacaceae > JAFGPJ01. Next base: position 20,923 of record CAZTDF010000022.1, on the reverse strand, counting down.
CTGCGCTCAGAATGACAAAGGATGTGTTGCTCAGGATGACAAGGGAGTGGAATACGCCCATAATGAAAATAGGGTAAGACTTCGTTCATTTCGATTTGTCTCCTATGACTGTGAGTTTTGGATTGAACCAGATGTAATAGACGGGTCGTGCCGTTAGCTTTGTCAGGATGTATCGCGTTCGTTCTAAACCGGGCGGCATTTCTCTGCGTCTGCCGTGGCTTTTGAGAAAGAGCCGGATCTGATGTTCGATGAATCGGGCTTCGCAGTCGCCGAGCCGATCGAGTTTTTGCTGCACTTGCTTCGGGTCAATCAGCCCGGCCTGTTCGATGCCGATGCTGCTAAGCGCCTCGACGAATTGCACGCTGGCCGCGGACGGCTTTGCTTTGTAGGCCCTCATGCCCGCTCTTTCAAAGAACGGATTGACCAATCCCATCACGGCCAGTGCCTCGACAATGGGAATACCGACCAGCGGCATCGTCTCGCGGACCAGTCGGCACGCCAGGCCGAGGCCGCGGAACCGAGGCTCGATAACCACCCTGCTGATCCGGCGGATATTAGCGTTTATCAACGCCAATTGCATGCTCCTGTCGAGGCCGACAAAGATGTGACCGGTCGCGATGTTTCGCAACTCCAGCACGGCCGGCGCGGTCGAATAGACGATAACGCCGACCGGCGTTTTGCAGCCGGCCCGGCTCAGTGTGAAGATCGCCGAAGTGGGTCCCGGGTGACTACCGCGGTAGTGATAGTGGGCGAGCCGCTTGTAGTCGTCGAGACAGCCCGGCACGATTTGCAGATTCTCACTAACAGAACAGCTTGTCATTTTATTTCCTCCTTTCACACTTGTAGATAACATCGGCGGGACCGGATAATTCTTTGACAACCAGGACATCGGGCACCAGGTCGAGCAGTATGTCGTCACGGCTGGAGGCAAGAATGAAAGTCGTGCCGGTGCGTTTTGCGAACCTGTGCAGGCGATATGAGATTACCGCCGCAGTGACGCTGTCCAGCCCCGAGCAGAACTCGTCGGCGAAGACGAACTTCTTTCCCGCGGTCAGAGCCATCGCAAGCCTGAAGCGGTACTGCTGGCCTGCACTGAGATTGACCGCCTGATTGAGAATGCAGAAGCAGTCGTTCAGGCCGGCGACGCTGAGAAATCGCAGGCTCTCGGCCAGATCGGCGTCAATGCAGTCGATAAGCGTCTTATCGTCCGGCAGCGGAATCTCGGCAAGGTTAATCCTCTCGCCGACGGGTACGACCTTCTGAAGTTCGCCCAGCAGGACGCTCTTGCCGGCACCGGATGGGCCGGTGAGGTAGACGATGTCACCGGCATCAATTTCGAGCCGGCACGCGTGCGTGAAACACTGTTCGGTGAGCCTGTCGAGTGAAAGGCCGAACATCCGGCAGACCGAGGCAACCTTGTCGGTAACAGTGCCCCGCCATTTGAAAGTCTTTGAAATGCTGTACGTTGCCATAGCTTCTCCTTCTTATTATGAATATTACTCATGAAACTCAACGCTACCCGGTCCGGCGTTCCGGCGCGGTTACGATGCTTCGGATTTCGATGAGGGCCTCGCGAACGCGGTAATAGCTCCGGCATCTCTTTGCCGCGATCTGTCTCATCGACAGGCCCATCAGATAGTAATCCTTCGCGATTGCGAGCTGGCGGGAAGTCAGTTTGCCACGGTTCCTCAGGCAGTCGATGTAAGGGCCGTCCGTGAGCCGTTTTGTAATTGCGCGTATCCTCCGGGCGACGCTCGTCTCGCTGACACCGCGGATGCGGGCAATCTGCCGGATGCTGTTGCCGTGCTCGATATACATGGTCATCAGCAGCTTATCCGTGCCAGCCAGCAGATTCAGCCTGCTCCTAAGGAGCTCTATCCCGCCTCGATGCCCGCCCTTGACTTTGTTTGCTTGCTCGGCGATATTTTCATGAATTCGTTTCATCCTCAACCCCCCTGCCCTGCCTGTGAATCCGCCATTGAGCATGTTTTATCAAATAAATAAGTTATGTAAACATCACACATAATTACAATTTTACCTTAACAGGGAACAATGTCAAATAATTTTGTTATATTTTTACAAAAATTTAATAAATTTTCACCAAATGGCGTTTTGGCTCCCAACAAAGGTACTTTTTTTGCTTGAGTTTCCACGCTTTAGTGGGATGATTAGGGATAGAATTTTAGGAATTCGGATTCAGATTCGGAGTGATACACCATGAAAGCACTGGTTTTGAACGAAGTCAAGCAGCCGCCGGTTCTGCAGGAGCGGCCTAATCCAAAAGTCGGCAAGGGTCAGGTCATCGTCAAGCTCAAGGCGGCGGCACTTAACAGACGCGATTACTGGATTACGCAGGGACTGTATCCGGGAATTCGCTGCCCCGTCGTATTGGGCTCGGACGGTGCCGGGACCGCGGACTTTAAGGAAAAGCAAGTTATCATCAATCCGGGCTATAACTGGGGCGAGCGGCAGGAGGTCCAAGGCAGCGATTTCAAAATCCTCGGCATGCCGGACGATGGCACTTTCGCCGAAGAGATCGCCGTGCCGCAGGAGCAGCTTTTCGGCAAGCCGGAACATCTAAGCTGGGAGCAGGCCGCGGCACTTCCATTGGCGGGCCTGACGGCGTACCGGGCGCTTTTCAAACAGGGCAGGCTGCAAAGCTCGCAGACCGTCGTCATAACAGGCATCGGAGGCGGCGTGGCGTGCATCGCGCTTCAGCTTGCCGTCGCGACCGGGGCTACCGTCATCGTGACATCGTCCTCACAGGCCAAGATCGACAAGGCACTGGCCATGGGAGCAGCGGCAGGATTCCTCTATACCTCCGAAGGCTACGCCTCGCAGGTGAACGCCGAATTCGGCCAGGTCCATCTGATCGTAGACGGAGCTGGAGGTGACGGATACAGTCAGCTTATCGATATGGCCTGCCCAGGCGGGAGAATCGTCAACTACGGAGCGACAGCGGGGATGCCGGGCAAGCTGGATCTGCGCAAAGTGTTCTTCAGGCAACTGCACCTGGTCGGCTCGACAATGGGCTCGCCGGAAGATTTCGCCGCAATGCTCGATATGGTCAACGAGCACGAAATCCGCCCGGTCATCGATGAAGTCTTCGCTTTGAGCGACGGCAATAAGGCATTCGAGAAAATGAACGTCTCATCGCAGTTCGGTAAACTCGTGCTGCGAGTGAGTAATAAGTAACGAAAGAAACGAAGGTGCAAAGATGGATGGTGTAGGAGATAGATTCCAGAAGGAAACCAAGTACGATCCGGGAAAAATGCCGGGCCACAGGCTCGACTGGGAGGCAAAGCCGGATTTGTATAAGGAGTATCCGCAGGCCGGGAAGATCGAGCTGCCCGCGTTTGAACCGGCTCGGGCGATGAGCCTAGACCAAACGCTCAGGCAGCGAAAGAGCATCCGCAATTTCCAGGCCGGGCCGATCATCAAGGGCCAGCTCGCGTATCTGTTATGGGCATCGACCGGCATCCAGCGAATCGAACAGGGCTATGAATTCCGCACGTCACCTTCGGCGGGGGCCCTGTATCCGATAGAAACCTACGTGGTGGCCAATAACGTCAAGTCCCTGGAATCCGGCGTTTATCATTATGCTATCGGGGCTCATCAGCTCGAACAATTAGAGCAGCGTGACCTCCGGCAACAAATCGCTGCCGCGGCACTCGGCCAGAGCATGTGCGCAACAGCCGCGGCGGTCTTTATCTGGACCGCTGTATTCGAACGCTGCAAATGGAAGTACGGCCAGCGGGCGTACCGCTATGTTTATCTCGACGCCGGCCACATCGCCGAGAACCTTGCCTTGGCCGCTGTGAGCCTGAACCTCGGTACATGTGAGATCGGCGCGCTCTACGACGACCACGTAAACGCCATCATAGGAATCGACGGCACCGAAGAAAGCACAATCTGCATGGCCGCCGTCGGCGTCCTGGCCTGATGCCAAGAGTGATTAACGGATAGGGATCACCCCGTCACCGATAAACATATACAACAGAACATTTCTCATTTAGCGTTCATTTCCTATATAGGAAATGAAGCTTTTTCAGGAAAACACTTTGTTTTTCAATGTAAAATTGACCTTTTCATTGGTTTTTACTAAATTAGGCCATATCCGAGCCAGCTTTGTATAGGGCCGGGGTCGGGTATGAGGAATGACTGATGCGTGATATGGATGAGCTATTTGCCGCTCTGGGGCGGTCGAAGTTTCGCAGCCGGTTTCGGCTTTCCGGCAAGGAAGCTCAATATCTCAGGGATAAGGGTCTGGCAACAATCCTCCAGCACGCCCGGGATTTTGTAACCAAACGGCTGGGCGATGCCGAACCGGCTAATGACGGCAAGCAGACGCCTATGCGGAACCACCCGGTTTTTGTAGCTCAGCACGCAACCGGCACCTGCTGTCGGGGCTGCCTGGCCAAATGGCACCACATCCCGAAAGGCAGGCCCCTCACGCAAGAGCAGATAGACTATATCGTCGAGGTTCTGAAACGCTGGCTGGCCGGGCAGAACGTTCAGCGGCAAGCTCTCTGATGGGGATGACTTCGCTGAATATTGTCCGAAAAAAACCTTTGCATTTAGCCACCGGGCACTTATACTGGATTTTCATGAAGATTAGAAAAATTTAGCACGAAGAAGTTCTGTGAAAGACTAAGACAATGGATACGATGCCGGGAAGGAACCCCAAACCTAAAGTAGTTGTTGTTGGCGGCACATACGTGGATATGGCGATACGCTGCGGCCAAATACCAACACCCGGGCTGAGCGTTACCGGTTCGGCCCTTTCATACACAACCACCGGTCCGGGCCCCAATCAGGCCGTGGAAGCCGCGTTGTGCGGCTGCGAGGTGCACCTGATAAGCAAAGTCGGCGGTGATCCCTTCGCTCAAATGGCTAAAAACAGCCTGGCAGAGTACAACGTTAATACGGATTTTGTCTACACCGCCGAAGCCAAGAACACCGGGCTGGTTGTCACATTAGTGAACGCCGAAGGCGAAAACGCCTCCTGTTATTACCCCGGAGCCAATAGCGCCTTACAGGCCCTTGACATTACCGAAGCTGAACAGATGATCTCCGAAGCTGATGTTTGTCTGATTCACGGCCAATTGCCGCAGGAAGCGATCGTTAGTGCCCTTCGGTGCGCCGAATTGTACGGCGTCAAAGTTATTCTCAATCCCGCCAGACCACTGGAGCAGCAGGGCCGAACAACCAGCGATTTACCCATTGAATATTTCAAAGCGGATATTTTGATTCCGAATCTCTACGAAGCTGCCGATATCACCGAGCAGTCAGCGGCCAACATTCGGACCGCCAAGCTTATCGGCTCGGACCTTGTGGCCCGCGGTGTGGATTCCGCCGTCATCACAATGGGCAGGCGAGGCTGTATGGTCGTCGACAGAAACAGTGCCGATCATATTCCGGCGTTCGAGATCGAGCTGGTCGATCACACCGGCCGAGGAGATGCCTTTGCAGGGGCGTTAGCCGCCTATTGTGCCGTTAAAAACGATGTACGAGCGGCGGTAAAGTTTGCCTCGGCGGCCGGGGCGCTTGCCTGCACGAAATTCGGCTCAATAGAAGCACTGCCAACGAAGGCAGACATTATTGAACTGCTGCAGAAAGAAGACATCGGTTAACAGTAACGCACCGGTCTGTGCGTTACTATCAATCCTTTGACTTGATAAGCAGATATTGGGGACTTTGTTCGGCACCTATGGTCAGGTGTTCTGTTTTCCAGTTGATGATGACTTTGGCACCATAGATGCCGACGAGCGTGACCTCGGTCGGATCTATCGGCAGAGTGACATTATGCTTCGGGCCCAGGGTCCAGAAGGCAACCGCCTGGCGATTGCCATTGGTCAGCATGAAGGCGAAATCATTTTCATTGCCGAGATCGAGCTTCTGCTCGATCGAATAGCCTTTGAGAGTAGACGACAAAACCTTAGCGGCAAGATACGCTGCCTTGGGATTCAGGTCGTGTTTGACCGTTCCGAATTGATGCTCCCTCTCGTTGGGATCTGTACCATCGTTCTTCCAGTCGTACCAGATGCTGACCGGAACGTTCTGATAGGAATTTATCAGGAACATTCGCACCATGTACTCGGCCTGCTGCTGTTCGGTCAGGGGAGATTTGTCCCAGTTGATGTTCGAGTATCCCCACTCGCCGGAGATGACGGGAATCTGTTTTGACGCCGGGGCGTAACGCGCGATTAGTTCGCGGAGTTTTGCATAGTCCTGAATTACCGTCTCAGGATTTTGTGACCGGTATGGATGGACGCTGAGAACATCGATCCAATTAAGAATTCCATTTTTGAAACAACCATCAAACCATCCCAAAGGTATTTGCGAAGTAGCTCCGGCAACAACCTGGCCGCTCGGATCGGCTTCTCTTACACGTGGAGCAACCGCTTCGACGAGCTTGCAATAATCGTCAACGCTTGGCTGCGGGGTCCAGAACTGCTTGATGTTCGCCTCATTCCATACTTCCCACAGGATGCCTTTGCCGGCATATCTTTTAGCAGCGGCTTCAGCAAAATCTGCAAACGCTTTGCGCCCGGCCTCGGTGCGGACGGACCTGTCCGACTCATACAGCTCGTTGCTGTAGTCGAGAATGTACAGGACTCGAATGCCGAGTTCTTCGCACCCAAGAGTTAAAGAGTCATAGCCCGATCCCTTGAAATCATATTCGCCATTGGTCTTCTCGATACGAGACCAGACAAGGTCCATTCGAATAAACTTGAATCCCGCTTCAGCAATCATTTTAAGATCTCGGGGCAGGCCTGTGAAGTGGATGTTGACGCCGAAACCGTTGGGAATAGCCGGCCCAGGCAGTGGCTCGGCTCCCATAACCGCCGACGAAAAAACTCCGATGACCAGAAACAGAACAACCGCGAAGACAAAGAAAACCGAAGGCCGAAGATGCGAAACGGAGATCGAAGGACAGCCTGCTGTATTCTGTATTCTGTATTCTGTATTCGGACTCATCTTCTACCTTTCAATTTTGATTAGCCCACCCGATGTCTACAGAGGCAAGCGATAAAGTAAGGACAGGTTCGCAAACCACCCTTTCTGCGTAAGCAGTGAATCAAGAGTAATATACGGATGTCGGTTACATTTGTCAAACAGGAAGTTTTCCTCCGAGAAGCCGCAAGCAGCTTCGAGCGTTCGGAGATAATCCGCCCGGCGATGCGGCGGTAGGGTGATGCCGGAAATGGCACGATTTTCGACCAAAAGCGATGGTAGTTGAAAACAAAAATCAGAAATTTGAAAATTTTTTTTATTCAATACCAGACAAGAACTTACAGCAAAATTGCTGTCTACAATTTTGTAGATTTTCGCATCAAACGCGCAGGTAGCTCCAATTATGGAGGGCGATGATATTCGCCGGGGCAAGTCGAAGCCCACTGTGGCTGGCTCGGTATGACAATTGAACATGGGAGAAAAAAGAATGGGATTTGAACTTGATATCTTTGAAGATAAGTCACTTCAAGGCGACTACCTTGAATGGCTCGTCGATACACAGTCGGTCGATATCCAGAAACATTTCGTTCGTCTGTGGGATTACTATGCCAACCCTAAGATCGAGACGACCGGAACAGGTGCGGCCGGCAGGAAGGTAAACGAATCCGGGCGGTGCTACACGCAAGCTCAGGAATATGGCTTGCCGGCAAGAATCACCGGACTTATGCACACCGGCCAGGCGGACCTCTTCGGAGCAAGACCCGTCAACCAGGTGCAGCGAAAAGAAGTTGTCATCGAGAACGACATCGCATGGCGAGTCAACGCGGCGGTCGATTTCCTGTTCGGCAAGCCCATTACGTTCGTTTCCAAATCGCCGGATGAGCCAAAAAGTGCAGAAATTGAATGCATCTTAAAGGCATTGTTCGCGGCCAACGGCGAGATCGGATTTTTCCAGGACATGGCAGTGCTCGGAAGTGTCTACGGCTTTGTCGATTGTTTCGTCAGGCCTGGCGATAAAATCATCGAACGCATCACTTCCTCCTCCTCACAAACCCTCTCTGCGGACCGACGCTATGCGGGGTCCCTCGATGATGTGCTGCAGTTCGCGCAGACAATCGACCTTGAACTGATCGAGGCGCCGAGAGCACTGCCTGTCCTGGAAGAAAACGATTATAAAAAGATCCGGTATTACATCCAGCACTTCGGGCAGAAGAAAAACGCCATGAGCAGGAAGAATTCGTTTCTCGCAAAACTCCTCTCGGGCGGAACGCAGGCCGGCGACAATCGCCGGGTAGTATCCGTCACCGAGATTACCTCGGCCGATGCCTGGCAGCGGTACGAAGACAAGCAGCTCGTCGCCGAGGGCCGGATGCCGTGGGGCTTCTTGCCGGTCGTGCATATCCAGAACATCGCTCAGCCGTACTATTACGAAGGTATAAGCGATGTCGAGCCGCTTGTCCCGCTGCAGGATGAGCTGAACACCCGGCTTAGCGATAGGGCCAGCAGAATCACGTTCCAGTCGTTCAAGATGTACCTTGGCAAAGGGATCGAGGGCTTCGAGGACAAACCCGTAGCGCCCGGCAGAATGTGGTACACCGATAATCTGGAGGCGTCGATCGAGGAGTTCGGCGGCGACACTGCCACACCCAGCGAGGCTTTGCACATCTCCGAGATCCGCGAGGCGATGGACAAGGTCAGTTCCGTTACGCCGCTCGTGGCCGGCGTACTCAAGAACAAGCTCGGCAACCTGACCAGTGCGGTAGCCCTTCGTTTGACGCTGATGGGAATGCTCTCGAAGAACGACCGCAAGCGATTTACCTACAGCGAAGGCTTAAGGAAAATCTGCCGGACGGTCCTGGGAATACTCGATACCGCCAACATCTACAAAACCGACCAGAAGGACCGGGACGTCGAGGTCATTTTTCCCAGCCCGCTGCCTGAGAACACGATGGAGAAATTAAAAGAGGCCCAGGTCAAGAAAGAGCTGGGCGTGCCGTCTGAGCAAGTGCTCAGAGAATTAGGATACGAGAATTCGTAGAAAAGAAAGGGAGAGTTTATGAGTCCGATCGAGACACAGGATATTTTGTCAGAAGACACAACACCGGCAAGTGATAATGATAATGCGAGACTTGTCCCGGTGGCCGAATCCATCCGCTATCGCAAGCGGGCACAGAGTGCTGAGAAGAAAATCGAAACGTTGACCGAGCAGTTGGCTCAGGCAAAATCGCAAACGGCGGAGCTGTCTGATCAGTTGAGTGACATTCAGACCGAACAGAAGCTGATGCGGCAATTAGCCGCCGCGGGGGCTGTCGATCTGGAAACGGCTGTCCTGATTGCCAGAGCCAGAATGCAAGACAAAGACGATGCGGATGTGACAGGCGTAATCGAGCAGTTGAAGAAGGAAAAGCAATATCTGTTCGCCGGCAGCAGCCCGGGTGTGGCATCAACGAAAACCGCCGGCGCAAGGGACCGGGTGACAAACAATCAGACATTGCTCGAAAGAGCGGCGAAAAAGGCTGCAACAACCGGCAACCGAACAGATTTGCACGAGTATCTGAAACTGCGAAGAAACTTTCTATAACTTATGAAAAGCAAGCATACTTAACTCTGCAATTTATCGCGGAGTGCATAACGGGAGAATAACAAATGGCATTTACAGGAAAAGCAACATATTCCGCTGGTACGACCCTGCCGGAGCTGGCCGAGGATGTCTCGGATCTGGTCGGCATAGTCTCGCCTTATGAGACGCCTTTACTAAACGCTCTTGGCGACCCGATGCGCGAGGCAACCAGCACGCATCACGAATGGCTCGAAGATGAGCTTCTACCCAACAAGGACACCGTCAACGACAGCACGTTTACCGACCCAAGCACCGACACCGACTTTGTTGTCGATAACGGCAGCAGATTCCGCATCGGCGATCAGATTCAGATCGAAGGCAGCGAGGAATTGATGCTGGTGACCGGCATCAGCACAAACACGCTCACAATAGTTCGCGGCTACGCCGGCACCACGGCCGAGAACCTCGCCGACAACCAGGTAATCAACATTCTCGGTAATGCCGCACTCGAAGGCGCCGACAAGCCCACCGCACGGTTCACCAACCGCAGCCGGTGCGGCAACTACACGCAGATATTCACCGCCGCGGTCGAAGTAAGCGGCACGGATATGGCCGCCAGCCAGTTGGGTCTTGCCGACGAACTTGACAACCAAAAACAGGCACGTCTGCGGGAGCTGGTTCGCGATCTGGAAAACACCATCATCAACGCCGGCCAGCCCGCGAGCAATCCCGAAGGCAGCGGCTCGGTCAGACGCTCGATGAAGGGCATTATCCAGCACCTCTCGACGAACCTCTTCCATACCGGCGACAGCGGCTTTCCCAGCGGCACCGCTCTCGACGAGGCGATGATCAACTACGTGCTCAGGAAAATCTGGGAAAACAGCAGCGGCAACGTGGACCTTATCGTCGTTGGCGGCTTCCAGAAGCGAAAGATCAACGCGTTTTGTTCCGACAGCCGGGCGTACGGAGCCAACGACACGACCTTCACCGATATGATAGGCATCTACGAAAGCGATTTCGGCATCTGCAAAATTGTCACGACACGCTGGATGCCGCAGGATGCTGCACTGCTGCTGGATTCATCGCGCATCAACGTGCTGCCGTTAGCCGGCAGAAGCTTTCACTTCAAGCCACTGGCAAGCAGCGGTGACTATGAGTGCGGAGAACTGATCGGCGAATATACCGTGGAGCTTAAAAACGAAGCGGCACACGGCCTCATTCGCGATCTAAGCACCAGCTAAGCACTTACCCAATTTATTGGGGGGACATACGAGGATGGGAATCCCGCGTTATATGCGGGATTCCATTCTCGCCAGGAGACAAAAGAAATGGTTACTTTTTCAAACGACGCCGACATTTTGAAATACGAGCCGATTTTGTTCGGCGAATTGCATCTGCCGTGGCAGGTATTGGCGACGGGAACTGGAGCAAGCCTCAGCGGCACGACATTGACTGCAGGTGAAGCGAATTTCATCGCCGCACAGGTCCAGGCAGGCGGTGTCATTTACCTGCAATCGGCGGACGGTTCACTGGATGGAGCGTACGAGATCGTCTCGGTGGACTCTGCGACGCAGCTAAGCATATCAGTAGTCAGAGCTGATTCGACAGAAACCGCCGTGCCGCCGCCGGCAGCGACGAACATATCCTATCGAATCAGCACATTCGGACCACAGGCCGCCGAGGTCGGTTTTCAGTTGACAGAATATTTCGGCATCAGACCGGGTAACCCAGCAAGTGACATCGACGCAGATGATATTCTGGATACGAGCGTGCTGAGGCTGGCATCTGTTTTCGCGGTGATATCCATCGTTTACGCGATGTTGGCCGGCAAAACCAGAGACCAGAACTACTGGAACAAGAGCCTGTACTACCAGAAGCTCTTCGCCAAAGCAAGGGGGCGGTGCCGGCTCAGTATCGATGTCGGCACAGACGGGTTGGCCGATGTCACCAAGATCGGAGCGGCCGGAAGATTAGTGCGGGATTAATTTGCAAAGAGAAAACAAATGAAAGTCACATTAGATTCACAGATGTTGTTTGACGAGCAGACGCTGGAGATTAGCGCCGACAGCTTCAGCAGAAATTCGATCGAAAGGACCGTACCCGGACTGGACGGCATGCTAAGTATCGACCTTGGACGACGTGGCAGGAAGATTAAACAGACCGGCACGCTGCGGGCAAAAAGTCGGGTACAACTGGACGAGAGAATCAGCAAGATATCCGCATTCATGGACAGCGATACGCATACACTGATAACCGGCAGCAACCGAGAATTCGCAAATCTCCGCATGGATTCGTTCAAGCCAGGTAGTGAACACGCAGACGGCACCGGCATTGTCGTCGATTACGAAATCGTTTACACGCAATTGGTTTAGCAACACACGCCATATTTAGCGCCCAGTTTTAACTGGGGGTTATGGAAAAGGACACAGAAGGAATGTCACCTAACAGCAACGGCATAGATTCGGTCAGAGCATTTGACTTGCCCGGCGGGATCCAGGCAAACGGTCAGTATGTCAAGGAGCCTCGCGTCGCATTGGTCAAATGGCGATCAACCTGGAGCAACAAATTCCACCAGGTATATGTCAACGGCCGATACGCAGGGACAACGCTTGACAGCGGGCAAAGACAATTGATTGTCCAGGTCCCAACGTCTCCGGAGTGTCCCGTTCGGATCGAGGTTTTTGCCGTCGAGGCAAAATACACTGATATAGATTTCAGCAGCAAGCTTACCCGGTCACCAGTCGACAGTGGACGCGTCACGATCACGTTATTACGGAATCAGAATCTGCCGACGGGCGCCACTGCCGAAATATACTTTGACAACAGTACGGGCCAAATTGATTACAACAAACCAATGACCGATACACCGATCCGAATCTGGCCGGCCTGGCAGTACAAAGCCGGGTTGGGAATGAGCAGATTCGGCATGGGCGATTTCGGATGGGATTCGGCCGCAGCGGTCGGCCTCGGCAAGGGCAGCTTCGGCTACGGCCAGTTTGGCCTCGACGCAGATACAATCGAGTGGACAAGCCCGCTCCTGCCGAACGGTACTTACAAATTCGGCGTAAAGATAAGGGATGCATTGGGCAGGCAAAGCACCGGCAGCGAAACCGAGCCGATAACGGTGACACCGGCGGCAAGACCTGCCGAGGGCCTGAGCGTTTCTTCGTTCGATAAACAGACGAATCAACTGGTGCTCAATATAGAGAACAACGCGTGATTTTCAAAGAATAAGGGGAATATTATGGCTGAAGTTTATCCATCCGACAATGAGCTACTCAACATGCAGTCCGAAAGCGAGACCGGCGTCGAGTACATCCCGACCGGGACGGCGCCATATTACCTGCACTTTAGAAAGCTGCTGTACCGATTACTGCTGGCGGCCCGGCGTGCGAACGACCTGAGAGTCTACGACGAAGGCGACCTGGACGTGGGAGTCAAGCTCGGCAAGTTCTGGCTCGGCACCGTACTGATCAGCTACGCGGGCTCGACGGGTAATACGCTGGCCGACGATAAAGCAAATATTTACATCTACCTGGATTCGTCCGGAACACTCGTCACTGATGAATACAGCAGCTTCCCCGATATGGCAGCGACACCTCACATTCGCCTGGCCCAGGTCAGCACCTCAGGCGGTGACATCGACTCGATCACCGACTGCCGGGCCGGGCACAACATCGCAATGCCTTACGGGGCCGGCGGGACAAAGAAAACCATCGAGGCCCATACTGCCGACGACACACTGACGGCGGCCGAATCAGGCAGCGTGCACACAAACCTTGGCGCTTCTGCGACGGTGACGCTGACCCTGCCCGCCTCGGCATCTCCGGGAACGGTGTTTAATTTCGCTGTGCAGGCAGCCCAGCAGTTACATATCGATCCGGGCACGGCGGCAATTCGTGACGACTCAGGCCAGACGGCGGACAAATACAAATCAGCCGGCACAATCGGGGCATCATTAACGATTATCGCTGAATCGGCCGGCAACTGGGCCACCATCGCCAAAAACGGAACCTGGAGCGAAGAAGCATAAAAAGCATCCGCAGCGGAGGAATCAGATATGGCAAACGAAATTCATGTAAACTACGCATCAGGCAGTACACTGTACGCCGTTGTTCGCAACGCCGCCGGTAACGTATGGTACATCGCCGGGCAGGCCTTCGAGGCATGGGGAACGGGCGGCCGGACCGCAGATGATTACGACATCAGCCTGGCGGACAAGAGCGGTAGCCGATACGTCGGCAGCTTTGACACAAATATACAGGCCGGCAGATATTCTGTTCAGGTTTTTCTGCAGGCCGGGGCGAATCCTGCCGATGGTGACACGCTTGTGGGAAGCGATGAAATCGTATGGTCAGGGACGGGTGCAGTGACCGCTGACAAATTGCTGGCCAACAAAGCCATCCAGAACAAATCCAGCGGTGAAATCAAATACTACGATGACGATGGGCAGACGGTCCTTTTGATCCATACGCCGACGGACGCTGCGGCGGCGATCACCAGAACACCAGGTTAAGAACACTTGAGAACTCAGGAGACTTGATATGGGCGGCTTTTCAGATTATTTGGAAAACAAGATTCTGGATCACATTTTTTGCAAAGGCAGTTATACGCCACCGACAATCTACGTAGGACTCTCGACTGCAGATCCGACCGATGACGGTTCAGGATTAGTCGAGCCGAGCGGCAACGCCTACGCACGGGCGCAAACATCCGCTTGTGATTGGAACGCCGCATCGAACGGTTCGCTGGACAATGCCGGCGAGATTACATTCGCCCAGGCGACCGGGAGCTGGGGAACAATCACCCACTTCGCCCTTTTCGACGCAGCAACGGCAGGCAACATGCTGGCTCACGGCACATTGAGTCAGCCCAAAGCGATCGGAGAATCGGATACAACCAGATTCGAAGCGGGTGACCTGGATATAAGCTTAGATTAACCAGTGCTAATTGCAGGAGTTTAGAATGGCAACGATAAACAGAAATTGGGCCTCGCAGTCTCAGATCATCGGGACGGGCGACGTCTACGTCACGCTGTCCGGCACGACGGAATCTTATTCGTCCGACGTTGATATGGAAACCAACGGCTACGAAGGCGCTCACGTAACCGTGGAGATCAACTACGATGCGACACCGACGGATGAGGTCGAGATCAAATTGTACGGATCGCTGGACGGCTCAAATTACGATGACACAACGATCTGGGAAATGCAGGGCGACAAAAGCATCGATCCTCAGCAGTTGAGCTTCATCATCAAGGACCTGGCTCATTTCAGAATTGGCATCCAGCAGACCGGTTCGACCGACAGTCACAACGTCAGAGCGTACGTCCAGTGCTGGAACTATCAGTCAACATAAGGAGGCGAACATGGCCGATATACACATAGGAAAGATCAAAAGGACCGAATCCGGCAAGGGCAAGGCCGAGCTGTTCTATCACATCCCCATCGACACGCCGGTCGGCGGAATTGTGCCGACACCGGAGAGTGCAATCGCGGCACAACTTCAGCAGGCAGAGATCGACGCCCTGGCTACCGGCTCATTGGTGGAAGTATCACGAAACATTGTAGTGCTCACCGGCCAGACGCAGGCGGAGATCGCCAACGCGATTCGAGCCGACTGGCAAAACGCCAAGGCAGACTACAACGACAAATACAACTTTACCTACAAATTCTATGGAGTGACATTATATGCCACTACTTAAGCCGATCAGGGCATTACAAATCAACCTGAGCCATCCCCTCGCCAGGGGACTGACGGGAAGCTGGCTGATGAATGAAGCGACCGGCGAAACTGTTACCGACTGCGGACCACGCCGCAATAACGGCATCTTTAATTACAGCACCGCTGCTCCGGCGTGGAAGTCGGGCCGGCACGGTTCCTGCCTAGAGTTCGGCTCCGAGCGATGCATCGACTGCGGAACGGGCAAATTCGGATGGGATATCACAAACGAAATCAGCGTTGTCGCATTAGTCAATCAAAATGCCAGCCAGGCCAATACACTCTTCGCCCGCAGCGGTTTTGTCAGGCCTTGCAGACTTTCCGCCTATAGCAGCGGAAGGTTCAAATGGTGGGTCTATACCGATGGAACAAACTGCGTCATCAACTCAACTTCCACTCATGCAACAGACAGTAGCGAATGCGTGCACGTCGCAGGCATCTGGCGTCCCGGTGACGGAAGACTCTATGTCAATGGCGTCCAGGAAGCAGACGAGTCCTCAAGCTCCGGCAGTCTGAGCTTCATCAACGATTTGCAACCCGTGGGCATCGGTGGGACATACGAGGCCGGTAATTATTACTACTGCTGGAATGGCAGGATAGAGTACGTCTTTGTCTACAATCGTGCTTTGAGCGTCGAAGAAATTAAATGGCTCTATCGAGAGCCGTTTGCAATGTTCGCAAGGCCAATCAGCCCGGCGTCGATCCATGTCCCCGAAGCGATTGTTTCCTTTGTCGGATCTGTCAGTGCAACATCGACGGGATCAGCAGTGTTGACCTTAACAGGTAGCACGCCGCACATCGAGCTGAATTGGCTCAGAGATGCCCTTTTCAATGGAATGACCGCCAACGCTTTTAAGCTGGGAACAACCTTAGGTCTTGGTTGGTTCTGGGCCCGCATTGCCGGTTGCTCGGTGCTATATCGCGGCGGCGCCATGGAACAGATAGACTTTGCGACCATCCTGACTGTCACCGAACAGAATGCCAGCGATATCTCACCGCCCAATTACCTTCTACACTCAAGTAGTTCGACATACTTCTACGTCTTTCGGCGATACAATCACTGCGGCTATCAGGAACTTACATTGGCTGCCGCGGCAAAGGTATCACTCGATGCCGAAGGCGAGCTGGATAAGCCGCTGCCGAATAAAATTTTCGCTGCCAGGGTCGAGCAAGTGGGCGCCGATCAGGTTCGGCTAACCTGGTTCTATTGCCCACTCGAACAAGAGTCTCAGTCGGCATGTTTTAATATTTATCATGACAGCAGGACCGGGCAAATCGACTATGAAAATCCTCTGGCTGGGATCAGCTACAAGGGCCGGAAGTTTTACAGCTACGAAAGTGACCCACTTGAACCGGGCAGATATCTGTTCGCTATCAGGGCGGAAAATGCCGATGGCATCCAGAACAGTTCGTCGGCCCACATGGCCATCGAACTTAACGGTACCGGACCGGATGCGATCAATATACTGCAGGTTGAGACGGTTTAACACATTGACTCAAAAACGAGAAATGAGCTATGTCCAACAGAATAGATTTTTTCCAATCAGAGCAAAAGCGACTGTCACTACCAGCTGCGTACGTCTCTATCCTAATTGACGGCACACTGTGTCCGACTCTCGAAGTGATTGAAATTATTCGCTGCGGCTGGCCGGAGTTCGGCTTGGCTAAATTAGCCTACAATCCTGCAGCACACACCGGAGCCGATGTAAAAGCCGCCGAAGATCTTGTAAATGAATTTGCAGCAGGAAAGACAGTCTGCATCCGGCAATATTATAATGCCGATTTGTGCGGCTCAGCGGTCTTTGGCCTGCCGATCTTCAACGGGCAGATAGAAAGCATCGAGACAAAACGAACAACCGGTGGCGAGAAGCTTGAAATCATTGCCAGAGACTTCAGCGTGAATCTGAAGCGACTTTCAGTATATGGCCAGCGGCTTGCAAAAGCAGACGGCTCCAGCATATTCCTGGCCGGTCTCGATACAGTATTTAATCCTGACAGCAATGGTAACGCCAATCAGACAGCGATCTATCTCGACGGCAAGAGTTACACAGTCTTTTGCGGCGAATCCATGCAAGGCAGGCTCTGGACTTATGCCGAAGTGATTGATTATCTGCTCTGCGAATACACGCCGGCAGGGCAACTAAAAACGTCGAGCTTCAGTCGATTGCAAGCCCTGACGGAAAATCAAATCGTCCGAGACCTTGATGTCACGGGACTGAATCTCGCAGAGGCCCTGCACCGCTGCTGCGAACGGATAGGCCTGAAGTTCAAGTTCGTCCCGCGACTGGTAGAAAATGGGCCTAGCCAGGCGATTGTGTTCTATAGGGCCGGCACAGGCAGAGTCGTTGAACTGAATTGTCAGCCAGCGGGACAACAACTCGACATTTCAAAGACCAATATTGCACAGTTGCACAGCAGGAAAAAGTTCTGGCCCGTCACGTACAAATATATCGGCCAGGGCGACTTCAAAATCTACGAAGCGACCTTCGAACTAATCAAGGCATGGGACGCAGGCCTCGAACAGAATAACTATGACAACTTCTCGCCCTCGACAAATCCAAATTTCTGCATGACCAAAGACGTCTATCGCAAATGGTGCCTGAACGAAGCGGGCCAATACAGCGAATCTCCTTACAATCAGGGAGATGCGTTTGATTTTTCGCAAATCTTCCAAAGCGGCAATTTCGTTCCCCGGCGCAGGCGTTTCCGGCCGGCCCTGACTACTGATGTTCAGGGACATTCGCTCGGCTACTTTCTGCAGGTATCGTACAATGGCGGCCAAAGCTGGTGGCAGTACCTTCACGCATTCAATATCCTGCTCGATGAATGCGGCGTGTGGCTCAGCAGTGATCGGCTCGATATGGACACCTGGGCCGCGGCTCTGCAAGGTTCTCTGAGATTCAGAATCACCGCTTCGGTAGTAAGCGATGAGCGGGTGACCGCGACGATTACCAATGGCCCGGTCAATTCGACCGCTCCGGTCGTCGATCATATCATAACGCTGCCCCGGCAGTTCAAGTATCGCAAAGTCTCTGACCAGAGCATCCTCACCGAAGCAACCAGTCAAATGTTCGGCAAGCCCGATGAGGTAGATGATTCAGTCGCCTTGTATGAATTTGTTCGTCAGACAGCAGCGACGTCGTCCGAGGTTATCGGGATTTTCAATATTCAGACGCCAAGCCTGATGTTCGATTACCGTCTCGGTGACATAGTTAGCACAAGCCCCGAAAGCCGGGACCTTTTAGCCTGCCGAAGCGACAACCGCAGTATAAGCCGGATTGTAAGAGTGCAGATGGATTTTGAAAAGCAGTGCACGAATTTGAAAATCGTTCGACAAAGGAGCTGATGTATATGAGCAATGCGGCAAACACTATCAATCGTCAACAGGTGCTGGATCGGCTGTGCCGGGCCGGTTCTCAAGGAACCGGCGAGACCGCTATTGTCACTTCTCCCGGAGCACGAGCTGCTGCATGGGCCGTGAAGGTCAAGAGCAACTCATCCTACAACGTCTATAACGTCGTGGCCGTGGTAATAAACGACGCCGGCTCGGAGCCGACCGAGATCGGCCAGCAGACCGAGGCGGTAAACCTGGCCGAATCGTTCACACAAACCGGAACTCTGCCGGCGGGAACATACGCCGTGATGTCCAGAGTCGGCAACAAAAATGTGTTCTA
Organism: uncultured Pirellulales bacterium; assembly: GCA_964612465.1. Lineage (GTDB taxonomy): Bacteria > Planctomycetota > Phycisphaerae > Sedimentisphaerales > Anaerobacaceae > JAFGPJ01. The sequence goes on along the minus strand of CAZTDF010000022.1, from coordinate 2,011 downwards.
TGCAAAACCATGATTCCTGAATGCTATCGAGGTAAATCATGACTCCAGGAAATACCAAAAGCTGGCGGTTGAATCGACAGATCAATTTATCGGTGATAGTCCAGCTCGTTCTGCTGGCCTCGCTTATCGTTGGTAGCTGGGTTAACCTGCAGCGACAGCTCGACTTATTACAACGGGACGTAAGTATGTTGCTGCAATCCCAAAACAACATCGAGCAAAAACTCGAATCACTTTGGACCAAAAGCATCTCCCACGAATACCGGCTGCAGGCCATCGAAAAACACTTCACAAAAGCCAATATCACAGAGGAACGTTAGCGTTGCAATATAAAACAAGACTCTTCAGAGGTGATTGGAGTAAAAGTTCATTAAGATGTTTCTGGGCCAAAAATGAGCTATGCGTAGACAAATTATTGCTATAACTGCTTTTTTTGAAAAGATTTAAAGTTTTTTAGTTGACGAGTCGATAAGAAATCTGTTAATCTAATGTTTGTTAGTTAAGATTTTTTTCATTGAAATGTACTTTTTATCGCATTCAAATATTTGTTCGAGAACCCGGGATTTTACAGTGCGTATCTATTAAGCGAATATGATTGTATCACAGCTTGAAATAGGCAGTTGCAATGGACAGTGAATTGATAAAGAGTTTGGCTATAACAGATCAGGAAACGCAGAATATAGTTGAGCATGTACAGCGTTGCATCGCTGTTTACGAGCAGACTCTCAAAGCTATGGGGTTGTACCCCGCAGATACGATAAGCCAAGGTGTAGATAATTCACAACTATCATATGTCCCAAGAAAGGATGCAGAGGGACCGTATGTCAACATTCCAAACAGTTATTGAGTCAACCAAATCACCTGCAGAATCGTCTGCCAAACGACAACAGTTGATCAAGGAAATCGAAGATGTAACGAAACGTCGCCTTCTTGTTTATGTTGCTGATGCTAACAAGCCTGAAAGCGCATTGAAGGCAGAGGATAAAACCGGCTTCTCAGACCTAATTGAAGGTGTTAAAGAAAAGAATGTCGATCTTCTAATCAATAGTCCTGGGGGATTTGCGGAAGTCACAGAAGCTATCGTTGGCATGTTAAGATCAAGGTTTAATAATATTCGATTTGCAATACCGAACACGGCGAAATCTGCAGCCACTCTTCTTGTTTTGTCTGGTAACGAGCTGATAATGGACGAGAGAAGTGAATTAGGGCCTGTCGATCCTCAGGTTGAATACCCAACTGCAGAAGGACGTAAGAGAGAAGCCGCAGAGGACATATTGGATGGATTTGAGGAAGCCAAGAAAGTTTTAGCCAATGAGGGACCGGCAGCAACACCTGCATATGTACCGCTGCTAAACAAATATACAATTGGATTATTACGTGGATGCCAGAATGCGATGAAACTCTCGCGTGAATTAGCCCAAACTTGGCTGCAAACCTATATGCTTCCAGATAAGGAATATTCATTAACTGTATCTGAAATTGTAGAGTATTTTGCAAGTCACGCCAGCACACTCTCACATGGTCGTGCTATTGGAATAGACAAATGTAAAGAGCTTGGTCTAAAAGTGATTGATTTGAGAGATGATAGTCATGCCGAACTCCGAGAGAAACTATGGGAGCTTTGGTGCGTTTATGAATTACACTTCGAACGGACACCTGTTCATAAAATATACGAGAACTCAAGTGGCTGCTCATTAAACAAGCAAGCCGCAGTTCAACTTATTCAAGTACCAGCAGCACTTCCTGGCAAACGTGGTGCACCAACGCCTCCACAGAAATAAGTTCTGGATTATACGGATTCAATTTTATAGTCTCTTTTTTATAACCACTAGAATTGTCCGTACTTACTTTTGTTGCATAATTCTTACCAGTTAACACAGTTGCATTTTCCTGCTTTGCAGCGGTCTTTGAAGATGCTCCAGATTTCAGGTGTTTCCCTGCACAGGCTGATAGAGACATCCTTGTCGAAGCTGCGAATTACATCGATTAGATGAGTGTAGAATTCAATGCGTTG
>CAZTDF010000021.1:28174-36314 GCA_964612465.1 uncultured Pirellulales bacterium | reverse complement strand
TCGCCCGGCGTTTTGTCTTTAAGGTCCCTGCTCATAACCGTGAGAGTCTAACAGATACGGGCCTTGCTGTCGAATTGCGAATGGAAATGACAAAATCAAAATCTTATGAAATTTAATCTGCTTTTGTTAATATCGTTTCAGTCTTCATCGTCGCTGTCGGTGGCGAGGTATTCCCGCTGGCCCTCACTGACATAAGCCGGCTCCGATGACTCGTCGGTCTCAGCGAGGTCTTCATACCCCGCCTCGGCGTCCGAGTCCATCTGATCACGGATACGCTCATACTCCTCCAGTGTCATCATTACTTCGCGCGCCTGGCTGCCCTTGTACTCACCGAGTATTCCCGAGGCGGCCATCATCTCGATTATCCTCGAAGCCCTGGCATAACCGACATTAAGCCTTCGTTGAAGCAGTGAGACGCTGCCTCGTTTGGTCTCCAGTACCATACGCACCGCATCATCAAACAGCTCGTCCCTGGCCATATCAGACGTATCGATGGTCTTAAGCCGGGTCAGCTCAGGATGGAATTGCGGCTCGGCAACCTCTTTCAGGTGCTTTACAATCCGCTTTATCTCGCCCTCATCGACAAACGTGCCCTGGGCACGAGCCAGATCGCTCGTTCCCGGTTTTAAGAACAGCATATCGCCCTCGCCGAGCAGTGTTTCGGCACCGTTTTGGTCGAGGATAATCCGGCTGTCCATCCTGGCGGCAACTCTGAAGCCGATACGTGTCGGCATGTTCGATTTGATCAGCCCGGTCACGACCGTTGCCTGAGGCCGCTGGGTAGCCAGGACAATATGAATGCCGACTGCCCTGCTCTTTTGTGCGAGGCGAACGATATAAGCTTCTATCTCCTTGGCCGCGGTCATCATCAAGTCGGCAAGCTCATCGATTACTATCACAATATACGGCAGCTTTTTCGGAATCTTCGCTTCTTCTTCCGGACTGCCCGGATTAAACCGCTTGAGAATCTCGTCGGCATCGAGTCTGTTAAACTCGGCAACATTCTTAACCTTGGCCTCGGCCAGCAGGGCATAACGCTCATCCATTTTTACCGTAGCCCATTCGAGTATCTGCACGGCTACCTTGGTCTCGGTGACTATCGGACACATCAGGTGCGGAATGGTATTAAAAGCCGTCATCTCGACCATCTTGGGGTCGATAAGAATCATCTTGACCTCGTCCGGTCGTTTCGTGAGAAGTACGCTCGTAATGATGCTGTTTATACAGACGCTTTTGCCCGAGCCGGTTGTGCCGGCAATAAGCAAGTGGGGCATCTTCGTCAGATCCGAAACAAGCGCCTCGGCTGAAGAGTCCTTGCCAAGGTACAGCGGTATCTGCATCCTTTGTGGTTTGCTGCCCGAAAGCTCGAACATATCCTTCATGCGGACTTTTTCTTTCTCGCTGTTTGGCACCTCGATCCCTATCGTGTGCTTGCCGGGCAGTGGAGCCACAACACGGACGGCACCGACACCCAGCGCACGAGCCATATCATTCGCCAGGGCTGCTATCTGGCTGACCTTAACGCCTGCCGCAAGCTCAAGTTCGAACATTGTCACAACAGGACCGGAATCAGCCGCAACCACCCGCGCATTGATATTGAACTCCGACAGCAATTTCTCTAAAGCGCTTGCCTTTGCCTTAACAACCTTTTCCTGCACCGCAGCAAAACTATGCTCAGGTTCAGCCAGTAAATCCAATGGCGGCAGCTCGTAATCATCGTAGGAGGGCTGAACGAAAGAACTTTTAGATGCCTTGTCACCCCGAGGACCGGGCTTTTTACTATCCGAACGTGTCACTGCAATACTTTCCAATCGCAATGACCTGTCAACCTCCGGCGGTTTCGGTATTTCACTTGAGACAACCGCGGGTTTTTGCCGGGCACTTAATTCTCGCCATATCTCGTTGAGAACCTGTGAATGCTCCTTTGCAGCGGACCAGGCCGGTATTGCAACGCCCATTATCTTGGCGGTCGTATAGCCGAGCCCGCTTAGCACTATTAACATCAGGCCATCGGCCAACAAAACCGCTCCGACCACCCAGATGGCCGCAAGTAATATATAAGTACCAAGCAAAGCAAAATGACTTTGCATAAGCTGTGCCGCCCCGGTGCCGAGAATTCCCCCGGATCCGGTCGGGAAATTGAAATAACGATAGGGCCATAGGCAATAGAAACTCATTGAAGCGGCCACCGTGACAAGCCCTAATCCAACGGTCCGTAAAATCAACTGGTTCACAGTACGATCTGCAAGTTTGGAAACCCATAGGTAAATTGCCGAGACCAGCACGATAAAGATGCCCGGTCCGATATAATAGAGCAGGTAGTACGCACAAAAAGCCCCTATCGAGCCGCACCAGTTAGCCGTCGGATTATTGTGAGGATACTCAAATCCACTCGGCCAATCACCAATGTCGAAACTTAGGCAACTACATAAGAGGAATAGGCACACTCCGATCCCAAGGCACCTCAGCGCTGTTCGAGATATCGAACTTTGTGCCTGGTTTTTTTTAGCTCTTTTATATGTTTTTTTCTTTTTCACCCCGTTAGTCCGGCTTCGGCGGATTATTTTGTTCATTACGTCATGTCCCCCGTAACAGCATCTCTGACGGGGTCCACACCTCCAACACTTTATTACGTCCTATAAGAGGCTTGTTCTCAAAGCCAATACCTGGGCCGCAGTTCCTAAATTCACGCTACTGTGCATGCTTTAGTCACGGGCGTGCAAACCGCGGCACCAAACAATCATAATTAACTTATATCGGCAGCCTTTCGGGGTTTTCTGCAAAATTGGTCGGAGTATAAATATTCGACAAAAAGGGACGTTTGACACTATGTGCTTGATGCAGTAACCGCTGCTTTACAGTTGCGGCTTTGTATAAGCATACTGGGATTCTAATTCGGGAATGGTGCTGTGCTATTGTCTGGCTTTTACTGCTTCTTCGGCCTTTGCCTTTTTACGTCCGAGAAGCTCATCGGCCTGCTCGATTGTTTCAGGCGGCCATTTCCCTTCGGATTGCAATTGCTTTAGATGGTCAAGCTGTTTGATGCTGATGATGGTCCTGCACTTTGGGAACCTGTTGCAGCCCATGAAGGGACCTTTCTTGCCCTGCCTGATTACCAGTTCGCCACTCTTGCACTTGTAGCACTTAACGCCGGTAAGCTCTGCGGGCGGTTTCGGGGGCAGGACGTTGCCTTCCTTGTCCAGTTTGAGAGTCGTTTTACATTCGGGATAGTCACTGCATCCGAGGAACGGCCCGAACCGGCCGTTCTTATGCACCATCGGCTTGCCGCACTTGGGACATTTATGCTCGCTTAACTTTTCCTCTACCATCTTGCCTTCCTTGTCACAGGGACATGCGAACGTGCACTCCGGGTATGTCGAGCAGCTCAGGAATTTTCCGTTTTTGCCGAATCTGTAAACGAGCTGCTTGCCGCACTTCGGACATTCGTATTCGCTGGGAGTCACTTCCGCTTTTGCGTGTTTCATTTCGGCCTGTGCCGTCTCCAGGTTCTCCTTGAACGGCCCGTAGAAATCTTTCAAAACCCCGATCCAGTCGAGGTGCTGTTCTTCGATCTTGTCGAGCTGCTCTTCCATATAGCGGGTAAATGCAATATCCATTATCTTCGGGAAGTACTCGCTGAGTTTTTCCGTAACGACCTCGCCGATATCGGTGGCGTAGAACTTCTTCTCTCTCTGCTCGACGTACTTTCGATCCTGTATTGTGCTTATGATCGACGCGTAAGTGCTGGGCCTGCCGATCCCCTCTTTTTCGAGAGCCTTTACCAGGGCCGCTTCGGTGAATCTTGCCGGCGGTTTGGTAAAATGCTGATCGGCCTTGATATCGACCGCTGCAAGCTGCTGGCCGACCTCCATCGAGGGCAACTGCTGCTCGTTTGACGTAATCGGCCAGATTTTCGTAAAGCCGTCAAAGACCAGGATTCTGCCGGTCGTTCGATACCGGCAGCAACCTACCTGTGTTTCCGCCGAGATATTAAGATTCGTTACATCCCATATGGCCGAAGACATCTGGCAGGCGACGAATCGGCGCCAGATAACATTATAGAGCTTATATTGCTCGTCGCTCAGAAACGGCTTGATATCGTCCGGCGTAAGGTCCACGTCGGTCGGGCGGATGGCTTCGTGAGCCTGCTGCGCGTTTTTCCTGGAAGCGTAAAACTTGGCTTCCTTGGGCAGGTAATCCGGGCCGAGATGCGCGCCGATGTACTTTCGAACCTCCTTGATGGCTTCACCCGAAAGGTGGGTGCTGTCGGTTCGCATGTACGTAATGAGGCCAAGAGAACCCATCGAGCCGAGGTCTATGCCCTCGTACAACTGCTGGGCGACGCGCATGGTTCTTTTTGTAGCAAAGCCCAGACGATTCGCCGCCGCCTGCTGCAGAGTGGACGTGATAAATGGTGCCGAAGGCCGGGAAACCGATTGTTTGGTTTTCAACTCGGCGAGCTTGAATTGAGCCTGTTTCAACGCGTTGAAGATTGGCTCGGCCTGCTGCTTTCCGGTCGCCTTGAATTCCTTGTCGTCGATTTTGTAGAGTTCGGCCTTGAATGCCTTACGCTCCGTGAGCCATCGACTTTGTTCGGCGAGAGTGGGCGGCTTGTCATTTTCGGACTTAGTCTGCATGAAATCGAGCCACTGACGACTGTAGTCGTTCTGCAAATCAGCAGTGAAAACAGCGGGAATCAGCCAGTATTCCTGAGGCTCGAACTTGCGAATCTCTTTTTCCTTCTCGACGATAATTTTAACCGCAATAGACTGAACTCGGCCGGCCGAAAGACCCCGGGTAACCTTCTTCCACAGCAGCGGACTAATCTGATAACCGACGATCCTGTCAAGGATTCGCCGGGCCTGCTGGGCCATAACCTTGTCCATATCAAGCTTGCCCGGCTCGGCAAAAGCCTGCTTGATCGCCGTGCTCGTTATCGCATTGAATATAACGCGGTAGGTCTTCTCCTCCGGGACGCCGAGCAATTGGGCAAGATGCCAGGCAATCGCCTCGCCTTCACGGTCAAGGTCGGTTGCCAGATACAACTCGTCACAGTGCTTAACCGCCGCTTTTAGTGCTGTTACGGTGCGTTTCTTGCCGGGCATGATATCGTATGTCGGTTCGAAATCGTTTTCAATATCAACGTTCAGGCCCTTCGAAGGCAGATCGCGTACGTGCCCCATCGAGGCCTGTACCTCGAAGTCCGGGCCCAGATACTTATGTATAGTTTTCGCCTTGGCAGGCGATTCGACTATCACCAGAGATTTTTTGGTATTCTTTTTTGCCATAAGAAACTTACCTATAAATATTTAGCCCCGGGTTTTACCCGGGGTTAGCCGCCTCGGGCAGGATAAAACTTTTATTCCCGAACCACTCTTCGGCTATTTTAAGAACAAAATTTAGAATTGGACAAATACAGGCATGCTTTAGAAATGTCAAGAGAAAACAATTATCGGGTTTTCGTGTCACTATTAGGCTCCGGACGCGAACCTAACAGGTCATAATTGACTCCGGAAGACATTTGAGCCATCAATTCGGCCATACAAAGTGAGTTTAATCGTTGCGTATTTCAGGTATTTTAGGTAATTTGCAGAACATTTACAGAGGTGAAACCTGGAGCCGGAACAGAATATAACAGTCGAGCAGAAAAAACAGCCGAGGTTGCTTTCCCTGCTGTTCGATAATCAAATTGCGATGTGGAAATATATTCTGCGCACGGGACTTATCAGTCTTGTACCTTCGCTCATTTTCGTGCTGATTTTAGGATTAACCGGGATAATAACCGATCAGACTGGTCCGAAATTCGAGGGTTCGGCCATTGAGTTGTTTGTCCTGATGGTCATAATCGGTCCGCCCATTGAGACATTGATTATGGCCGGCGGGCTTTGGTTGTTGTCGTTTGTCACGAAACGGCAGGTCAGGCTGGCAATATTCTCGGCGATAGTCTGGGCGGTAATTCATTCATTAGTAGCAGCAGCATGGGGACTGGGAGTAATTTGGCCGTTCTTTGTGTTTTCATGCTCTTATTTAGCTTGGCGAGAACGTTCATGGTGGCACGCAATATTGGTTACATCGTGTGTGCATGCGTTCCAGAACTTTCTGCCGGCTATTATGACAATTTCCATTCTATAGGTTAAAGGCCGGTTCTCAGAAGCTCATCGAGCAGCGGTTTGAGCTTTCGGATTGCGTTGCCGCGGTGCGAGATGGCATTTTTTTCTTCGCCGGTCAATTGGGCGACGGTTTTCTTCAAACCCGGCACGAAAAAAATCGGGTCGTAGCCGAAGCCGTTCTGCCCGATTTCCTTGTCGGTTATAAGACCTTCCAGTGTTCCTTCGGTCTCGATGAGGATTTTTTCAGGGCTTGCCATGCACAGGCGGCAGACAAATCTCGCCGTGCGTTTCTCTTCGGGAACGCCTTTGAGAAGCTCCAGCGTCTTTGCGATATTTCTATGGTCGATCAGCGTCCTGTCGGCGTCTTTTGGTTTTTCACCGGAGAATCGGGCGGATTTTACGCCGGGGGCGCCGCCGAGTGCGTCAACGACCAGCCCCGAATCGTCGGCAAGGGTCCAGAGGCCGGTGGCTTTTGCGTAGCCGGCGGCTTTTTTACGGGCATTCTCTGCGAAAGTCGTGCCGTCTTCGGCAATCTCGGCCATCGGTGGCAGGTCCGAAAGACCCAGCCACCGAACGTCGGCGTCGAGCATCGCCCCGATTTCAGCTATCTTGCCGGGATTGCCGGTAGCAACCAGAATTTCTTTTATTTCAGACATCCACGGCAATAATACATATCGTAAACCAAAATGCAAATTGTAAATTCAGAAAGGACCTCTGTCGTGTTAGAATAGGCCATTCCTCAGGAATTCTACAAAATTGATATTTGTTTTTTGATATTTGAGTTATCATTTATTATAATTCTATATTTTAATACCAGGCCAGGAAGGCAACTAATAACTGGAGCTAAAAATGGATAATGGCAAAATTGTTGCTGAAGGTATAACTTTCGACGATGTTCTGCTGGTCCCGGCCAAGAGCGATTTCGTGCCGAGCCAGGCGGACACCCGCACACAGTTGACCGACAATATCACGATCAATATCCCGATTGTCTCGGCGGCGATGGATACGGTCACCGAATCGTCCCTTGCAATAGCGCTGGCCCAGGAGGGCGGGATCGGCATTATTCACAAGAACCTCTCGATCGAGGAACAGAAACGGGAAGTAGCCAAGGTCAAGCGTTCCGAGCACGGCGTGATTCTCGATCCCGTGACATTATCGCCGGGCCAGCCGGTCAGAAGAGCGCAGGAGCTTATGAAAGAGCAAAACGTCTCCGGCATCCCCATCGTCGACGGCAAAAAACTTGTCGGTATTCTGACTCGCAGAGATTTGAAGTTTCTCAAAGACTACAGCGTCGAGATAAGCACTGTTATGGTCAAGAATAACCTGGTAACAGGCCCGGCGGGCACGACCCTCGAACAGGCAAAGGAAATTCTCCAGAAGCATAAAGTCGAAAAGCTTTTGCTGATCAACGGAAAAGGCGAGCTGGCCGGCCTGATTACTATGAGGGACATCGACCGCGTCCAGCAGTACCCCATATCGGCAAGGGACCGGCGGGGTCGGCTCCTGGTCGGGGCCGCAGTTAGCATCCTCGATTACGAGCGAATCGAAGCCCTGATAGCAGCGGATGCCGATATACTCGTGGTCGATACCGCTCACGGCCATTCGCAGAACGTCATCGATACGGTAAAAAAAATCAAAGCCGACTATAAGATCGACGTTATTGCGGGCAACATCGCAACGGCCGAGGCGGCGGAGGATTTAATTGCCGCCGGTGCGAACGCTGTTAAGATCGGCATCGGCCCGGGCGCCATTTGCACCACCAGAATCATATCCGGCGTCGGAGTCCCGCAGGTCTCGGCGATAATGAACTGTGCTAAGGTGGCACAAAAGCACAACATCCCGGTCATCGCAGACGGCGGAGTCCGGCAGTCGGGAGATATTGCCAAGGCAATCGCAGCCGGGGCTTCGAGCGTTATGATAGGCTCGCTGTTCGCCGGCCTGAAAGAAAGCCCGGGCCAGTTGGTCATCTATAAGGGCAGGCAGTTCAAGGAATACAGGGGCATGGGCTCTTTGGGCGCGATGGTCAAAGG
>CAZTDF010000021.1:16976-28074 GCA_964612465.1 uncultured Pirellulales bacterium | reverse complement strand
TCTTAAATAAGGTATCGCCATTATAGTCGGCTGTTACCGAGACTTCGTTTAAGGATTATGGTTCTTCAGCTCCGGTATCGTCAAGCGCTGCTGAAAAATCCAGTAATCCCGAATCAACGGCAAAGTTGTCCAGATAAGCATCTCCGGTATCGAGCACTACCCGGTCGGAGCCGCCGCCAATTACTACATAGACCGGCTGGGCCGCCCACCGGTTCTGCAAAAGCCCCTCGACCGTCTGCCATGCGTTTGACTTGCCGTAGCTGGAATAACTCATATACAACTCATCCTGCTCCGCGTCATACGAGATATAAAGCGTGCCGTCGTCGGTGCTGCGTGATACGGACGTCCCTTGTATTATTGAGCCGTTTTCTTCTATCTCATGCAGATAGAAGGTCTGATTATTCAGGCATCCGGCCTCTAACACGGTGAATCGAGCGACAGGCTCATTGAGACTGGGCAAAAGCAGGAGCATCACCCAGCTATCTCCGGCTGCTACCTTGCTGAAATGAAAGTCCACTCTCAGCGCAAAATCGCTCGTGACATCCAGCCGCCAGCCGTTGGAAATGTAGCCGGCGACGATATCATCGGCTGTATCGTTAGCAAGAATTTCGAGCCTGCCGTTAGTTTCTTCCACTCGTATCTTCTCGGCATCAGGCTCATAAACCTGCCACAGCGGCAAAGACTCACTATCCTCGAAATCATCCACAAGTATCGACTCCCACCAGAGTCTCGGATAATCCCGCCCCTCAAGAATCCACCAGATATTTTCGGTGCCGTTGGCTGTCTCATCCATGAAGTCCCATCCGGCATCTATGTATGTATCGGCGGTCTGCATCTCGGTCGTGTCAATACCAGAGCCACCGGCACTTGTGGACAATTCCGATGTCCGTGTGTCCCAGAAACAAGCTGTTACTCGATCTGCGCTACCTTTTCCCACTAAGCCGCCGATTTTATCGTCTCCACTTATTTTGCCGGCATTGTAGCTATTGGAAATACTGCTATTTTTGTTTTCTCCTACGAGGCCCCCAATGTTCTCGTCTCCACTAATTTCACCGATATTGTAGCAGTTGGAAATTCTGCTGTAAAAATCATTTTCTCCAACAAGTCCTCCAATTTCGTCATTTCCACTAATGTTCCCGCTGTTGTAACTATTTGCGATAAGGCATTCGGCTTGGTTGCGCCCAACCAGGCCGCCAATATTATTCAACCTTCCGCTAACGGTACCAGTGTTATAGCAATTAATCAAACTGACTCTAACATTGTATCCTACTAACCCACCGACTTCACTAAGACCACTAATTATTCCATGATTGTGACAGTATGTAATAGTATTTTTCTCGCTATATCCTACTAAGCCGCCGACTTCAGTTAGACCACTGACTATGCCCGTATTATAACAGTGTGTTATTGTACCATTCTCTCTGTTGTATCCCACTAATCCACCCACTATACCGTCACAACTTACTGTACCATTGTTGAAGCAGCGAGTAATACTACCTTCATTTATCCCTATTAATCCACCAATTCCGTTTTTATAAACAAAAAAACCACATTCTCCAGTAACGGAATTATTGTTATAACAATCTGTGATAGCGCCATAATTTAGTCCAACAAGCCCCCCAACAGTACCTCTACTGCATTCATCGAATCCAACGACCTCACCAGTACTGTAGCAGTTGGCAATATCACCCTCATTAATTCCTGCAAGGGCGCCTATATGATCATATTTTCCGGCTCCTGCAAAATTCACATCCGTTAGACCCAAATTGAGAATTTTACCATCGCTACGCCCGAACAGACCAATAGGATTCATTGTTGTCTTTTCCATCACCTGAATATTGAGATTTTGAATTAGATTATTTTGTCCGTCAAAAAGACCGGAAAAAACCGGGATAACAGCCTGAGACCATACGTGCTGGATTAGATCAAGATCATTAATTAGGATAAAATGATCTCCCCATAAGACTGGGGCCTTGCTAACACCAATGAATTGATTCGAATCATGTATTTGCCAGGGATCTTCGGCAGTGCCATGGCCGTCCATCCAGTAAATTGTGGATTTTATTATAGGTTCTCCATCTGTACCCTCCCAGGCAAGCCTTGGATAGTCGTTACCCGAATCCTGTATCCAATTGGGATCATCGCCCCACTGAAGTCCTATCCAATGAGAATCCATCATTTGGGATGTGGTTAAGCCAATTCCACCTTCGCTGTATAAGAGTCCGGAGGAATCTGTATCCCAGGCACAATTCGTAACCGCACCTTGAGCATAGGTGCTTCCGACTAATCCGCCGGTGGTGTTGTTTCCATTAACCAAACCGCAACTGTAACTTGCCGAAATATCGCCGGAATTGAATCCCGCGAGGCCGCCGACTTCACTACTTCCATCGACCGTGCCGGTGCTGTAGCAATGAGATATTTTGTCATAATTGCCTCCTACCAGACCGCCGGTTTTGGAATTACCGCTAACCATGCCAGTGCTATAACAGCTTGATATTTGGCTGAATGGTACATTAGTTGGACCGGGATTATCATTGTATCCCACCAAACCACCAACATGATCTTCCCCGTTGACGGTTACGCTGCTGGAACAAAAACTTATATCGCGAGAATTAAATCCCACGAGGCCGCCGATATTATTGATTCCCTCGACGAGGCCGGCACTGTGACAATGAGTAATGCTCCGAAGGTTGTATCCTACAAGTCCTCCTACATATGAGAAGCCATTGGTCGTACATGTGCTGTGACAATTATTTACATCACCTATGTTATAGCCTATCAAAGAACCGACACGATTGCCACCATTAACTATACCTGTACTATAACAGTTGGACACAGTACCGCTGTTTATTCCAGCCAGTCCACCAATATACTCAACAACTCCATAGTTCCCGGATCCCTCAATAAAGATATCCTCAAGCCCCAAATTCCAGACTTCTGCATTGAATCCTATGTTGCAGAAAAGACCCAAGTAACCTGTTCCCTGAATGCGCAATGATCGAATAGAAAAATGATTACCGTCAAATGTTCCTCTAAATCCGGGAATGACTGATGTATTCCAGGAAATATCTACTAAATTAATATCTGCATCAAGTTTGTAGGATGACAGTGGTCTGAACCATACTGTTCCAAGGTCTTGTGCATTGCTTATGATATATGGTGATTCTTTCGTCCCTGATCCTTCAGGTACAGCAGGCATGTTAAAAACAGGATAATCGTTGGAATCTGATTGCCAGAAATCGCAGGTACCGTTTATTAACTCACCGGCAAAATCCCAGCCGGCATCAAGATATGTTTTAATATCCTGCATTTTGGCCGTAACTAAACCCTCGCCGCCGGCACTTGAAGACAAGCCTGAAGTTTCAATGTCCCAGAAGCACTGGTAAATGTTGCTTGCTCTGCTGTAACCTACTAAGCCGCCAAGATCATTATCACCAGCAATTTGACCGGTGCTGTAGCAATTAGTGATACTGCTACTGTCGCAATCGCCCACTAAACCTCCGACTGCACCGCTCCCATTTACTGAACATGTGCTGTAACTGTTGCATATGTTATTGTCATTGTTGCCTACTAATCCGCCAACTCGTTCACCTCCATTTACAGTACCTGAGCTACTGCAATTGTATATATTACCACGATTACGTCCAACCAATCCCCCGGTTATGTAATTTCCGTTAACTACACCGTTAACGTGGCAATAAGACACATGACCGAAAGAAGGATTCTCACCTATCAGGCCTCCAACATAATTATTTCCATGAATATCAACTGCTTCCAGGCCAAGGTTTATAATCACAGCTCCGCCTATTCGGCCAAACAAACCCACATGATCCTGACCCTGTATATGCAAACAACGGATAAAATACCCCTGCCCATCAAAAGTTCCAAAAAAACTACTTCCTTGAAAGAAGGATTCGATATCGTTCACATCCGGTGCAATTACAGCTCGATCAAAAGACATTTCCGACAAATCAATGTCTGCGGTCAGGATAAATCTATTGCCGTAATCTTCTGGAGTTGCGCCGAGTGAGATTAGATCGGATGCTGTAGCAATCTGGTAAGGATTATCTGGTTCTCCGGTTCCGCCGGCGTATTTTCTTGTGGCAACAGCTTCAAAATCGTAAATGAACATATCGGCGCTGTTGGGTGGTGGTGTGGTATTGCCGGTTATTTGAGCCGAATCATCGTTTAAGCTTAGCTTCAAGCGAACGTCGCTTTCCGTGCCGTCGGCTGTCTTGCCCTCGAATTCTATCGTTGAATCGCCGGTAATTGTGCCTGCAAGGCCGGTCATGTTGAAGATTTCATCAAGGCTGCGGCCATATTCGGCGCCGGTTTCGTCTGCCAGATTTGCATCGACTTTCCCAAATGAAGCGACGCCTGCATTAGGATCGACTCTTAGCCAGTATTGACCGGCGACAGCGAAAGTTATGTTAACGCCGGCGAAACCGCCGGTCTTGACGACAATGCTTTGGTCGGGGCTGAATACATAAACGCTCGTTTCGGCTTTGGCCGGTCGGCTGATAACGCAGACAGAAAGCAAAATGAACAACAATATCGTTAGTTTGCCTATTTTAGCCATTTTACATAATCCTCCTTTAAAAGAGCGATACTGGCAATCTCGATATTATTATAGCTCAAAATTACAGTAAAAGCAAGGATTTATCGGTCGATTCGCGGTTCCACATCTGGGAAATTTCACCGATTCAAGCAATGAACACGTAGAAGGCACCATATTTTTATTGAGATGATTCTATCTATATGCTATACTGAAAATAATTGAAGTGAGAAGTTTCTTTCAGCTTGCTATCGGATTTGCTGCACAGAAATTGGCTGGTTATTGTCTGAAGTTCGCAGACATGTGGGTAAAAAATCTGTTTCGCTGCAATAAAAATTTCAGAAGAAAGGGAAGTGGGATGAGAAGGAACATATATTTCATAATACTTTTAATAACTACAATATCATACATAGCACCTGCTGAAGAACCGGTCTATTTCGCTGATGCCAATCTAAAGGCGGTTGTGGAAGAAACTCTTGATATTATTAATCCTACACCAACGGACATGTTAAGCCTTACGTCTCTCGAAGCGTACAACAAGGAGATTATTGACCTAACCGGGCTGGAGTATGCCACGAATCTGCAGACCTTAGGTCTTCATCAAAATCAGATTTCCGACATATCCTTACTTTCCACGCTCACGAACCTTCAGGAGCTATATCTATCCGAAAATCAGATCAGCGAAATATCAATACTTTCCGAACTCACGAGCCTGCAACATCTGAATTTATCTGGCAATCCAATAAATGATATCACGCCGCTTTCCGGACTCGCTAACCTTAAGTGGTTGGGATTCCAGGGCAATCAAATAATCGATATATCGTCACTTTCCAAACTCACAAGACTAACGTCACTAACTCTTGGCTGTAATCAGATCAGCGACATCTCCTCGCTTTCCGACCTTACAAACCTGCAGCTTCTGTGGCTCTCGCACAATCAGATCAGTGATATATGGCCACTTGCTGGATTAACAAACCTGCGGACGTTATATCTCAATAACAATCAGATAAGCGATATAATTCCTATTTCCGGACTCACAAATTTGCGAAATCTGGATCTAACCCAAAATCAGATAAACGATTTTTCGCCACTTTCTGAACTCAAGGAATTGCAGGAGTTGCGACTTCTGCACACTCAAATCAATGACATATCGATTCTTTCCGGCCTTACGAGTCTGCTGAAGTTGAATCTTGGGAATAATCAGATCAGCGACCTATCACCGCTTTCCGGGCTTATTGGCCTACAGGAACTGTTACTTGGTAGCAATCAGGTCAGTGACATATCACCACTTTCCGGACTCACGAGCCTGGAGCGGTTGGGTCTTGGCTACAATCAAATCAGCAACATATCTGCGTTAACCACGCTCATGAATCTGGATTATCTTACTTTGTGGAACAATCCGTTAAACCATGATTATTGCTATATATACATTCAACAAATTCGCGAAAACAATCCAGGAATAGAGTTGTATTATGACGAGTGTATGTCCCCACCGACCATCATTTATGTTGACGATAATGCCGCAGGAGATCCGGGGGCTGGCAATCCGCAAATTAGTGATGAGAATGAAGATGGAAGCTGGGAGCATCCGTTCGATACAATTCAGGAAGCTATAGATGTTGCTGAAGACGGCTACACAGTGTTGGTTTATCCTGGAATATACCCGGAGGAAATTAATTTTCTGGGTAAGGCGATAACGGTTCAGGGTATGGCCACTGCCGCCGGCATACCTGTCCTGGAGAATCCGGATGATATTGCAGTTTCATTTTATTACGGCGAGAGATCTAATAGTATCTTGAAGAATTTTGTCATAAGAAATAGTGTCACAGCAGTTTATATTGTAGGAAGTTCGCCGACAATTAGTAATATTACGTTCGTAGATAATAAATATGGCATTATAAACTTTGGCCAAGCAGAGCCGAATATAACCAATAGCATATTCTGGAACAACTCAAAAGACGATCTATTCCAATGCCAGGCATATTATAGTTGCATCGAACGAGGAGGTGAAGGCGAAGGTAACATCAATGTCGATCCTTTGTTTGCTGACCCAAATAATAGTGATTACCATTTACGTTCGGAGCAAGGCCGATACAGCCAGGAACATCATGTATGGATTCTCGATATTTCTACAAGTCCCTGTATCGATGCCGGCGATCCCTCGATTGATCCATCATCCGAATCCTGGCCAAACGGTGGTAGAATAAATATGGGTGCTTACGGCGGAACAGCCTTTGCAAGTATGAGCGAATAAACGCTTACAGATTTATTATTGCCACCGGAAGTTATAAGGCAAGTGCATGGTGTGGACAGGAGAGGCAGTAGCATCAATCCTTAGGAATTAAGCTTTTGGTTGCACTTTTGCGCGTCAATATGGATAAAATGGCCTGAAAATTTATCCGGCGAGTCAAGGAGATATTTTCAAAATATTCTCAACATTTTGTGTAATTATTCGTATAATGTATAACAAAATGAATACAGAATACAAAATTCAGGAGACTTTGTCATTTATTATTGATTATTTACTATTGTCCCTGCTTTCGCAGGGATGACAATATTATTTCTCTGTGGCTCAAACAACAGTGTAAATCTGTGTCTAAAAAGAGGTAACTTGAAAAAACAAAGCCAATTTTCGAAAGGGTAAAATGAACGTAAATTCAATTCTAATAAAAGGATATGTTAAATATGGGGGATTGGACACTTGCTGAAAACAAACCCAAACAAAGCCAATTTTGGGGAAAGGCAAAAGTAAAAAGGTAAAAGTAAAAATGAGAGCAAATCTGGAATTTCTCCTGATAGGGGAGTTGAAAAAACAAAGCCAATTCGTAGGTAGGCAGAATGAGCTTAAGTATTTAGATGAAAGGTGTTTATGATGAATTTCATGCTTTGAGGCGGCTAAAAAACAAAGCCAATTCAAAGCCAATTTATTAGCGTTCAGTGTTCCGCGTTCTCCGTAAGGAGTCCTAAGGACAGCGGACAGCGTCAATATGAGAAAAAAGAGTTTGAAAAAACAAAGCCAATGTTAATATAGGTAATATTGTATTAGTTCAATAATAGTAAAGGTTTATGTGTGATATGACGTTATTTGGCGGTTTTCGGCGACAAAAAACAAAGCCAAACAAAGCCAATTTTGAGATCGTCGCGGCCTGGATTTGCTGGGCGAGGATTGCTGCCTGCGCCGGATAAAATGGCTTGAAAATTTATCCGGCGAGTGTAGACTGTCCGATTGTAGTATAGTTGTGTCGCGGGCATCCTGCCCGCGAATCGAGGGCGAGACGCCCTCGACACAAATGATCCAGAATTTACGCCTGTTTGAATTGTGAGAAATATTATGTCTGAATTAACGATAGAGACTCCGCATCGGCGGATTACGGATAAACGCATCGTGCCGGCACAGAGAATCACGCGCTTGCCGCCCTATCTGTTCGGGCGAATAAACGCGCTGAAACTGGCAAAGCGCCAGGCAGGTGTTGATCTTATAGATCTGGGCATGGGCAATCCATCGGACCCGGCACCGCAGATCGTGATTGACAAGCTTTGCGAAGCGGCACGGGACCCGCGAAACCACCGCTACAGCGCTTCGAAAGGGGTCAAGAACCTTCGAGCGGAAATAGCGAAGAAATACGAGCGCAAATGGAACGTTCAGCTCGACCCGGAGACCGAGGTGCTGGCCTGCATCGGCTCGAAGGAAGGATTCAGCCACTTGTGCCTGGCGATGATGGGCCCGGGCGATACGGCGATTGTTCCTGACCCGGCGTTCCCGATACACAACTACGCCGTGGCTCTGGCCGGCGGAAACGTTGTATCGGTGCCGCTCGGCAATGACGACAAGTTCATCAGCAACGTCACGATGGTACTGGAGAATATGTATCCGAAGCCCAAGCTGCTGATTCTCAATTACCCGCACAATCCGACGGCCATGACCGTCGATGAGGGATTTTTCGAGCCGGTCGTCGAGCTTGCAAAGAGGTTCGGCGTGGCAATAATTAACGACTTCGCCTACGGCGAGACCTGCTTCGACGGCTACAAGGCGCCGAGCTTCCTTTCGGTCAAGGGGGCGAAAGACGTCGGCGTCGAATTTACTACGATGAGCAAGCCGTACAATATGGCAGGCTTCCGCATCGGTTTCGTGGCGGGCAACAAGGATATGATCGATTATCTCGCCACGATAAAAGGCTATTACGATTACGGCATCTTCCAGGCGATTCAGATCGCCGGCATCATCGCCCTGCGGCACTGCGAGGAAGATATGATCGCTCAAAACAAAAAGTATCAGTCCCGGCGGGACGTGGTCTGCGATGGCTTAAGAAGGATCGGCTGGGAGGTGGAAAAACCGCGCGCGACAATGTTCGTATGGGCAAAGGTGCCGCAGGAACATTCCAAGGGAAAGGGCACCATCGATTACGCGATGGACCTGATGGAGAACGCGGAAGTTTCTATCTCTCCCGGCAGAGCGTTCGGCGAGGGTGGCGAAAATTATATGCGCATCGCTCTCGTAGAAAACGAGCAACGTCTCCGCCAGGCGATTCGCAACATCAGCAGATACGTACGCAAAAGCCAGAAAGAGACATAAAATCCTCGACAACGGCCAGGCAACTATTAACCTGCGATGCTGGCCGGGCAGTTTCAAAACAGGTTACGGCGTGACGTCAGGAATCCTGCTGGTGACATAAAGATCAGACCAAAATTCGTAGAAAAAGTCTGCACATTCACGACCGCCGGAAGACCTATAAAATAATTGGCCAAGACTTCAAAGCCGAATTTCAGGCTTCTTCCCGCCGATAACCGGGCATGGATCAGAGAAAAGACTTGACTTTTCGAGCTCTATCTGGTTTAATATTACTATTAGGATCCATAGCCGCAAAGCGGTCTATATTGATAGCGAGAATTTGTCCCAACGGGGGTGGAATTTGATGAAATGGGGATTTCCAAAATTCCTTGAACGCGGACGTATAATGTTAGTCATTGCTATTATTGTATGCGGACTGACTATACCTGCGTATTGCCAGACACAGGACATTGTGCTGCTTCTTGAGCAGACTCCTGTTAAAGGCGGCAAAATAACTCCGGGCGCGGGCGTTCATCATTTTAAGCCGGGTACGGAGGTTATGCTGACCGCAGTCGCCAAGCCGGGCTATAAATTTATTTACTGGCTGGGTGAGGTAAGTGACGCCACGGCATCCAGCACTATTGCATATCTCAATAAGCCAAAGGTCATTATCGCGGTATTCGAGCAGGCCGAACACGGTATTTCGGCTGATGGAAAAGGCTTGTCCGCCGCCGGTGGAGGAGGCCCGGGCGGCCTGTTCCCTACCGCTTTAGATTTGAGCCAACCGGGGGGCTTTAGCGGCGGCGGTGGTGGTGGAAAAACAAAACCACAAAAGTATTATTATGTTATGAAAGACAATAAACCAACGCCGAAAGCGCCGGAAGTTCCGGAACCCGCAACAGGATTGTTGCTGGTACTGGGAAGTCTGTTCGCTCTTAAGCGGCGCGGCCGAAAGAAAGTTGCCGGATAAATAGCCGTAGCTGAAAAAGCCGGAATAACTGCCGAATGGGATTTCAACAGGGTACAATTTATATGATTGGTATCATTATTTTATTACTGTTTGTCGGCAAAGCTGTGACGCCGCGCAAACACCTATAGATTCAACAAAGTAAAGCTCAGCTTACTCGAATGTATAGCCGCACTTGTCTCGGGTAATATGTTCAGATTCGGTTCTCGGGTATTTTCTGCAGTTTAACGGTCTAATCGGGTAAATAGAACAGAAAGCCTTGTTATCCTTCGTGAACTTCAGGAATGGGCAGTCGCTCGGCAGTCTGCAGCACGCACCACAATTCACGCACTGGCCTTTGCGCCTTTCGGAGACAGGCAATATTGCCGTGAAGGTCCTTTTTGTTTTGGCAATCCATGTATTTTCATTATCAATCATAAACCGGTATTTTCCAAACGATAGTATCGAAACAATTGCTTTTACAAATATATGTTAATTCTGCTAAAAATACCAGAGGTAAGTCTCATCCCACAAAGAAAATGACATACGCCCAGTTTGCAAAAAACAGCACGCCCGCCACAATCCAGACAGTTGAGCGTTCTGTGCTCGTCAGGCTGATGCGCAGACCACGGGCCCAAATAACCTGAACGGCGATGACGACGGAAAATACAGCAAGTAAAGAGTATAGCAGGGGATTGTATAGCCAGGCTTGAGCAACCTGGCCGTGCAGCAAAGATAGCGCTCCACGTGTGAATCCGCAGGTCGGACACGCAACGCCGGTCAATCGCTTGACCAGACAAAGCTGTACTGGCCGGTGAAAATACGCACTGAGCCAAAACAGCGCCGCACCGCAGGTGAACCATACCAATACGATCAGTACAGCCCAGGGCGGCCACTTGGGACGCCGTGAAACATGGACTATTTGAATCTTCATCTCAGTTAATGAGTTTTATCTTTGTGTCATTGTAGTGGCAATACCTAATGACATGAACAACAGCCAGACGATAAAGCCAACGATTTGTAATATTACACTTACCATGCCGCAGAT
>CAZTDF010000021.1:0-16876 GCA_964612465.1 uncultured Pirellulales bacterium | reverse complement strand
ATGCCGCAGATGAAGCAGCAAACGATGCCGAGTATTCCAAGTACCAGGATGAGGGTGCCGCGATGAGGCCTGAGCGTCTGTTGCGTGGAGTACTGGGGTCCGATCGGTGCTACGGGAACCTGTGTTTCTTCTGCCATGAAGTTCTCCTATAACTTGAATTTCTATTATTTTGTCTCTATAAGAGCGATTTTACGATTTTCTGAAGACCGCGACGACGTTCTCAATCTCGACTACGAACAAGCGATTGTCACCCTCGAAATCGACAGGGATGGCCCCCTTGGGATTGAACAGAACTTTGTCGTATTGCCTCAGCGGTATATCCGGCGAGTGTTCTACCTCGGCGGAAATTGTGATGATTCGGCCGGTGATTGTGGGAATTTCGATATTGTCCGGAAGCTGGATCCCGCCCTTGGTCTGTTTCTTGTCCTCGTCCTTGCGAATCAGGACGCGCATGCCGATCGGCTCGACCGTCTCAAGCGGATTTGTTTCTGTTCGCTTGTCTTTACCCATTTCCCATCAATCCCCGGCAAAAGAATATCTTTTATTCGCGACGATTATTATACCGGCCCAAGAGAAATTCTGCAACTTTGATCCTCAATTTTGCAGCCGCTCAATTTCTTTTCTAATCTCTTCGATTACTTCGGTGTTATGTATTATCTTCTTGTTACTGTCCTTAATAGAAATAATGTAAAAAACTTTTCCCCCATGCCTCTTTTCAAATTCATTATGTGTATTGCGCTGTATTTTTTGTTCTTTGAATATCTGCGGGATATGTGAAACACCACTAGCAGGTTTTATCTGAAGTCCAATGTATTTATCTTTTATTTTAATAAAGAAATCAACATTATATAACCGATCCCATTTATCCGGAGCCGGTTCAATCTTTACTTCTAATATCTGTTGTAATTGTCCATAAATCGTTTTTATCTCGGTCGTATACCCATCAAACGTTCTGTCTATGACCATTTTAAACATGTATTCAATGCAATCATTCTCTGTTAATTCATCGACCTCAGCGGAAATAACCTCAGTAATTTTAACATACAGTTTTCTCCCTAAGCTCTCAATGTGTTCTTTAGATCTTACATTTGAGAAATAATATTCCTTCCAATCATTTACACTTTTTGGAGTACATTTTCTAATTTCTTCTGAAACAGCACCCACATTACGCTTAAAGTTCAATTGGAAGCGATTCATTGCACTGTTTAATATCCATTCTTTTGCCATTAATTCTCCCCGCTGTTGACAAAAATTTTCGTTTGAATTTGTACTCTATTGTTGTATCCACATCAACTAAACCTTTTTTTATTAAGTGGGCGTTTATAAAGGTCTTGTTCTGCAAATATAAGTAGCAGAGTAAATTGTCGTTACGGTCATGTTTTACCGTATCAAACCTCATAAAAACTTTTTGTCCGCGAGTCTTATCTCTTAGAAATTGAACCGCTTGGTTCCTCGTTTCGGGCTTTTCCTTTATGCCAAGCAACCTCACATTCAGCCCATCTCCGATTATCAAACGCTCCGGTGAAATGACATCTTTCACACCGTAATATTCTTGTCTCTTTGGAGTGTGATTACTAATTTTCGAGCCGAACTGTAGTTTTCTCGGATCGATTTTCTTGTCGAAATCAATGGGATCTTTGAAAATGTAAGGCAATTGCCTGACTGTTTCTTTATAGTCAACATATACATTCTTTTGCCTAACTATTTCAAACTCAGCTTCTTCAAACATCATCTTTTGATGTATCCCAAGCTTCTCTTTTACCAGCGGCAGGAATTCGGGATTTATTTCGTAACCGATAGAATTTCTACTCAGTTTTTTAGCCGCCAGAGAGGTTGTGCCACTACCAAGAAACGGATCAAGTACCGTATCATTTACAAAACTGAACATTTTGATTAAACGACTGGGTACTTCTTCAGGAAACATCGCCATGTGCTTGTCTTGTTTTTCGCCCGGGATATTCCAATGGCCGGCAAAGAACTGGTTCCACTCTTCTATTGTCATTCTCGATTTTTCTTTAGTATCCTTGCTCACCTTCGGTGCGGCACCGTGTTTCTTGAAGATCAGAATAAATTCGTAATCGATCTTGAGGATTCCATTTCTGGGGAAGGGAAATGATCCCATTATAGTTGCCCCACCCGTCGTGTTACAGGTTGTAACCTTCTGCCATATAATCGCCCCCATGTAATCGAAACCTACGGTTTCGCAGAACTTGATGATCTCAGTTCTTATGGGAATAACCTTGTATCTTCCATAGTAAACGGAGCGGGCAAACTGGTCGCCGATGTTGACACATAAACGACAGCCTTTTTTCATGACTCTGTGGCATTGATTCCAGACAATATTAAGACCATTGATGTAATCTTCATAGCTATCATCGAAGCCTATTTGACTGCCGTTTCCATAATCTTTGAGCTGCCAATATGGAGGGGATGTAATAACAAGATGGACCGACTCGTCAGCCACCTCCATCATATTCCTCGAATCACCAATAATTATTTTATGCTGCGTCATTCTTAGCTCATTAGTTTTTTCAGCAAAGCCCGCTGGAAGTGCAGGCGGTTTTCGGCCTGGTCGAAAATAATCGAGTTGGGCGATTCGACGACCTCGTCAGTGATTTCCAGGCCGCGATAAGCGGGCAGGCAGTGCATAATCTTGGCGCCAGCCGGCGCGGATTTGACCAGATCGGCGTTGACCTGGAAACCTGCAAAATCCGCCTGGCGCTTTTGCTTCTCAGCCTCCTGGCCCATGCTGACCCAGGTATCGGTATAAATGATATCGGCATCGAGAACAGCAGCGCCCGGGTCGTTCGTCTGCCGGACACAGTCGGCCGAGATTTCGTTTACATGTTCGATAGTCTCGGCATCAAGCTCGTAACCGGCCGGCGATGCTACCACCATTTTCATATGCAGCTTTGAGCAGGCATGCGCCAAAGAACGAGCGACATTATTGCCGTCACCGATAAACGCGATCTTCACACCCTCGTAATCCTTGCAATGCTCCTGGATTGTAAGCACGTCGGCCATCGCCTGGCAGGGATGCAGCCAGTCCGTAAGGGCGTTGATGACGGGCACCCTTGCATATTTAGCCAGTTCGGTGACCGTGCTGTGCTCGAAGGTTCGGGCCATGATACCATCAACATACCGGCTCAGAACTCTTGCGATGTCTTTGACCGGTTCGCGCTTGCCGATGCCGCCGATATCCTCCGGTTTGACGTAGATCGGATTGCCGCCCAGATCTGTCATCGCGACCTGGAAACTGATTCGAGTTCGCAGGCTCGGCTTTTCGAAAAGCATTGCGAGCGTCTTGCCGGTAAGACACAAATCCTTGCCGCCGACGGTATATAGGCTCTTTAGCCGCGTGCTCATTCGCAGTAATTCTTTTAGAAGTTCCGTCGGATAATTATTAATGGAAAGAAAATCTTTCATTTGTTCTTCACTCCAAGTAAAAATACATTGCCTGCGTCTTTGTCTTTGGCCACAGAGTATTTTTTCTATTTAGCCACAGAGGACACAGAGCACACAGAGAATAATTTTATTTTGGCCACAGAGAGCATAGAGGACACAGAGAAATCAAAATCCTCAAAAAAACCTGTCTTAGACTGTAACATATAACCAATTTCATCGTAAATCCAAATCCCTGAAATACTCCTTTATTGCTTTGATCGCTTTTCTGGTGTCTTTCGTTTTATCTGATGTTATCGGGGCAGAGTATAACTTCATAAATGTATCATCAAGAAGGATATGCTGTAAGCTTTGGCGAGCAAAGTAAAATCCATCTTTCAAGGCATCTGTCTTAACGGTTTCAATTGATTTTCTCCCGTGAACAATATTGCTTCGTTCCTTATAAACTGTCCTTGCTCTTTCAAATATGTCTTTTCGCTCTTCAAAAGTCTTACCGGTGATGTTCGCCAATCTTGTCGCAAACTGATAGGTAATTTCGGTTTCCTCAACCGTAAATATTGTTTCCAGAACCAAACACATTGAAAGAAAAGAATGTTGAAGCGGCAGATGAAGACCTTTGAAAAACAGATTTAGTGCTCTTCCTATTCGTGTTCTATTGGAGAATACTGCCTCTTGTTTATTAAAGAAAACCTTCTGAAGCTCATCTTTGTAAAGCTCGTGCAGAAATTGGTCCCCCCTGTTTAATGCTTCTTTAAATGAAGCTGTCAAGTTCTTCCTCTTCTGTTTGCGCTCTTCATTTGATAATCCAAAATAATCAGAGCTCGACATGATCACATCAATGATTTTTTTCACCGCTACCTGACTTGCTTCTTTGTCACAAGCTGCGAAGAATTCCTCTTTGTAAACTAGTTTTGACCAGTGATCCAAGTTTCGCAATTTAGTGATGGCTGACCACAATTTAGTGAGTAGTTGGAGATCTCCTATTTTAAATGTCTCTGGCATATATACTGGGGGTTTGTCGGCATTAATTCCAAAATAGTCATCCAAAGCGTTCTCAAAGGAATCAGGATCGATAGTGTCTCCTTCAAGCTTCACGTTTTTCACTTCGAGAGGACAAATCGCCGGAGTCTGGCGTATCAATTGTAAACACAGAAGAAGTAAATTTACAATCGCCTCTTGAAGTTGATCTTCAAATAATATGCCGATCTTGTTTAGAGATACATGTTCAGTGGCCTTGGGAATTGGTAGAGACAAAAACCATTCTGTGTTGCCAGAGAAATTAACTATTGCCTCGCCATGATCGTAGCTTTCAGGTTTGTTTAATATTGCAAGTATATCATCATTAGCCTTGATAAGGCGAACATCAAAGTCGAATGGGTAGCTCTCTGCCGACCAATCCGCTTCAAAATAAAGAATGGGCCATATGTTTGATAAGTTTTCTTCTTCCATCTTTTCCTCTGTGTGCTCTGTGCTCTCTGTGGCTTAAAAAACTGAGGCCTCTGTGGCTGTTACAGAGCAACACGTTTGATACCATCAATCAATCTCTTTTCCCCAAAATTTATTACCAAGCCACGCCTGAGATTTGTTGCTTTAAGATAAGAAAGAGTCTGGGCTAATGCAACTTCGGGCAACTTGGAGAGCGATTTTAACTCTACGACAACCTCATCCTCAACAAGAAGGTCTATTTTCTGTCCTTTTATTATTTTACCCTTGTAAATGATATCCGACGGAACCTGTCTTTGATACTTTATCCTCTGAAGTTCAAATTCATAGCAGAGTGCTTCTTCATAAATCGACTCGAGAAGTCCAGGGCCAAGATCTCGATGAACTTCTATGGCCGCCCCAATGATTTTCTCTGTCAACTCATCCGGCATTTTCTTTTTTTCTCTGTGTCCTCTGTGCCCTCTGTGGCTTAATAATTCTTGTATTCTCTGTAGTCTCTGTGGCTAAAGCGTCATCTAATCTGAGGTGCTCAAAACACTATCAAGAATCTCAATGGCCTGGTCGATTTGGTCTTTCGTGGTAATCATGGCCGGCATGAACCGCAGGACTGTGCCGCTGGTGCAGTTGATTCGCAAACCTTTCTCCAGGCATTTATCGACGATATCATTGCCCGGGCTGGTTAACTGAACGCCGATCATCAGGCCGATACCACGAACGTTGTCTATGATGAAATGTTTCTGTTTCAACTGTTCGAGCTTGTCTTTTGCGTATTGGCCCATCTCAACGGCGTTTTCAAGCAGCTTGTCTTCTTCGATTGCCTCAATTACCGCGATGCCGGCAGCGCAGGCCAGGGAGTTTCCGCCGAACGTCGAAGCATGTTTGCCGGGTACCAGCGAAGCAGCGATTTCTTCTTTTGCCATCATCGCCCCGATTGCAACTCCGCCCCCGAGGGCTTTTGCCATAGTGATAATGTCCGGCTCGACGTCGAAATGCTGGTATCCGAACCACTTGCCGGTCCGGCCGATTCCGGTCTGAACTTCGTCTAAAATCATAACCGCTCCGTTATCATCGCAGAGCCGGCGAATCGCTTGTAGATATTCGGCGGTCGCAACATTGATTCCGCCCTCGCCCTGGATCGGCTCGACCATGACCGCCGCTACTTCGTCGCTGAATGCCGATTCGAGTGCCGCAACATCATTGAACGGCACATAAATGAAACCCGGCAGCAACGGCAGAAAGCCCTCGTGATATTTCGGCTGAGCGGTCGCAGTTACCGTGGCGAAGGTCCGGCCGTGGAAGCTGCCTTCGGCGGTGATGAATTTGTACTTTTCCTGTGCCGTGTGCAGACGTGCCAGTTTCAACGCCGCCTCGTTGGCCTCGGCGCCGCTGTTGCAGAAGAAACACTTGCCGCCGAACGCCCGCTCGCTCAGCAATTTTGCCAGCATGCCCTGCGGCTCGGAATAAAAAGTATTATCGATATGCAGAAGCTCTCCGGCCTGTTTGCGCAGGGCCTCGACGACCTTGGGATGGCAGTGGCCTAAACCGCTGACGGCCCAGCCGGGGAACATGTCCAGTATTTTATTGCCTTCGGCGTCATAAAGATAACAGCCCTCGCCTTTGGTGATTACCCGCGGCAGACGGCCATAATTAGCGATAACATACTTGTCAAACAATTCAATTGTCTCCTGTGTAGTCATAATTCGTTTCCTTTTCAGTGCCTAAAGTGAGCTAAAGTGAACTAAAGTTTGTAAAATGTGCCAAGGTAAATTCCACACTTTTAGGCACTTTAGTCACTTCAACTTTTGGGCACTTTTAATTATCTGCGTTCCGATTCCCTTGTTGGTATAAATTTCGAGCAGCAGCGAATGGGGAATCCTGCCGTCGATAATATGCGCCTTGCTGACTCCCGCGTCCAGCGCCGTTATACAGGCCTCGACCTTTGGGAACATCGCATCGGTGATAATTCCGGCGTCGATCATCTCCTTAATCTGCTCTTCATTCAAACTCGAAATCCAACTTTCAGGGTCGTTGATGTCGGTTCGTATCCCGTGCGTATCGCTAACAACGACGAGCTTCTCAGCAACGACTTCGGCGGCAACCATGCCCGCGGCGCTGTCGGCGTTAACGTTTAGTTTGCCCCCAGTCTTGTCTTTGGCGACTGAGGCGATTACCGGTATGGTTCCGTCGGCGCACAATTTCCTGAGCAGTTGTCCGTTCACATTCGTGACTTTTCCGACCAGTCCTACGTCGAGTTTTCGCCCATCTTCGCCGGCCAGCCGCAGGGTCTCGGCAAACAAGGCGCAACTGCCGAGCGAATGCAGTCCCATCGGCTCGCATCCTATTTCGGTCAGCATCTCGCAGAGCGGCGTATTGATTTTGTGCACGAGTGTATGCTCGGCGATGGTCAGGGTTCTCTTGTCGGTATATCTTCGGCCCTGCACCCAGACCGGTTCCAGACCAGCTTCGTTCATCGCCCTGGTAATGGCTTTACCGCCGCCATGGACGATGATCGGCCGCATACCGACCGTCGCCATAAAGGCGATATCGGTCAGCAGCTTTTTTTGCAGAGACGTATCGTCCAGGATGCTTCCGCCGAGCTTGACAACTACGATCCGCTCGCGGAAACGCCTGATATACTCCATCGCCTCAATTAAAGCACCAGCTTTTGCAATAGCCTTTTCCATGGAAACTATCCTTGAAAATAATCGCTTGAGTAAGTCGTGTAATCTATTGATTCTAATCCGTTTCGTCAAGCTATATTTATTTGTTGCTATCTTAAAAATTTATTGACTTTACAGCGATTTTCTTGAAATTGATTTCGAGAATATCTGTTATTATATGCGCGAGGATGGTGTAAGATAAAGTTGCCTCGGGAAAACGGAATATGGTTCGTTCGAATGATATGAAGAAAAGCAAGACGACTAGCCCGTCGAGTCTTGACCTCAAAGCCGGTCAGAGACTGGGCAAGTACCGGCTGGCAAAATACCTCGGCGAAGGCGGAAGCTGCGAGGTCTGGAAGGCCCGGGATACTGTCGAAAGCATCTGGGTGGCCCTGAAGATACCGCTGGCCGACGTAAACGGCAAACGGGACAACCAGGCCCTGCTTCGTGAAATCCGCTTGGTCGCACAATTGCGTCATCCACACATTATGCCGGTTAAGAACGCTGATATTATAGGCGGCCAAGCTATTCTGGCGACCGAATTGTCCGTTGGCACGCTGGCCGATTGCTCGAAACCGATGAGCGTCCGCAGAATTATCTCGATTGCCGCCCAGGTCCTTGACGGCCTTACCTACGCCCACCGCAAGCGGATGGTTCATTGCGACGTTACGCCGGGCAACATTTTCCTGTTTCCGAACGGCCGGGCAGCGCTCGGCGATTTCGGGATCGGCCTGAAGCTCAAAGGGCGAATGAGAACCGTGGACGACTTTGGCACCCCCGGTTACGTCGCTCCCGAGCAGGCATACGGCCGACCTACCTACCGCAGCGATTGTTTCGCTCTCGGGCTCATACTGTACGAGTACATCACCGGCGTCCTGCCGAAATGGCCTTTTCGCTGGCCGCCAAAGGGCTGCAAACGCCTCCGCGAGAGAACCAACCTGGCATTCGTCGCATTTCTAAAGCAGGTCCTGGCGGTGGATCCCGACAAGCGTTTCGCGAACGCTGAGAAGATGCGCTCGGCCCTGCTCCAGGCGGTTCCCAGAAAGCTCAAGCTCTCGTCCTTCATGAAATCGCCCCGGAGAAAAAAGCTCGACTGGCAGAAAATGCGCCGTGCTGCATTCATCAAACGCTACGCGTCGGTGGTTCCCGTCGTTTTCCGGTGTGTCGATTGCGGCGAGCCGATCGCCGAGAGCATGCTGATATGCCCGTGGTGCGGCAGCAATCGCAACCGCTTCGATGCAAGTACTCCGTTCAGCCACGTTTGCACGCGCTGTCACCGGGGCGTTCTTCCCGAGTGGCGATTCTGTCCGTGGTGTTTCGGGCCGGGATTCGCTTCGCCTGCTGCGACACGCACGGCGGGCACTCGATACCACAGCCGCTGCAAACACTGCGATGGAAAGCTCATGCGCTTCATGCGTTATTGTCCCTGGTGCCGCCGGAAGGTTCAGCGGCCCTGGCAGGTTCGGCCCTTCCCGGAAATATGCACGAACTGCGGCTGGTCTGTCGATTCGTCGTTCTGGAATTATTGCCCCTGGTGCAAGCAGAGCCTTGTCTGATTCGTTTACTTTTAGGAGCCGCAAATGACTGTCAAGCCGGTAGAAAGACTCGTTGCCAACCCGCCCGCTCATCTCCGCTGGGGCGCCGAGACGCATGTCGGAAAGGAGCGACAGGAAAACCAGGACAACTTCTTCGCCGATCCCGAGCCGGCACTGTTCCTCGTATCCGATGGTATGGGGGGCCACCGGGGCGGCGCCATCGCATCCGGAATCGTCGCCGAGGACCTGCCCGTGATGATCGAAAACGCCCTCGACAGGCTTAAGGCCGGCACCCCGCGGACGGTAAGAGCCCTGCTCAAAAAACTTATTGCCGAACAGAGCAAGCAAGTGCAGTTAGAAGGCACCAGCGAAACAGGTTTCAAGGACATGGGCGCCACGCTGGTCATTGCCCTGCTGAGAAAGGGCCGCTGTTTCGTTGCCAACATCGGCGACAGCAGGGCCTATCGACTTCGCAAAGGCCGAATGGTGCAGCTCACCCGGGACCACTCGGTCGTTTCCGAACTCATTGAAAAGGGTCGCATAGAGCCTGAAGAGGCGGTCGATCACCATGCCCGTGGCCAGATCACCCGTTACGTCGGCATGGAAGAAAAAGCCCGCTCCCATGTCCGTTCCTTCACTTTGAAAAAGAGCGACCGTCTCCTGCTCTGCACCGACGGCCTGACCGATATGGTAAACAACAAAGACATCGCAGCTATTTTGTCGGCCGAGACCGATTCTCAGGCTGCCTGTACGTCACTCGTGGCCGCCGCCAACAAGGCCGGAGGGCACGATAATGTCACGACCCTTGTCATCGACTGGCTCGGCCCCTGAGCGGCTCGTTGGGAATATTATCAGATGTTCAGAAAAGTTTTGCGCTGTCGAGCAGGAATGTTACGGGGCCGTCGTTGATACTGGTAACGTGCATGTATTGGCCGAAAGCGCCCTTTTCAATAGGTACGCCCTGCTCTGATATTAAGCCGGCTACTTTTTCGTAAAGCTGCTCGGCCAATACCGGTTCGGCCGCGGCGTCGAATCCCGGACGACGGCCCTTGCGGCAGTCGCCGTGAAGGGTGAAATTGCTGATTAATAGAATCGAGCCGGCGACATCCTGCACGCTTAGATTCATCTTTCCCGCCTGGTCGGCGAAGATTCGCAGGTTCACGATTTTATCGGCCATGAACTGAGCGTCATTTACAGTATCACCCTTGCCGACCCCGAGATAGATCAGCAAGCCCTTGCCGATTGTGCCTACCGGCTGATCGTTGACCGTAACCTTCGCCTCCAGTACACGCTGACAAACAATCCGCATAGTTATCCCTTCACTGTCACTTGCTTTATCAAAACCACGGTGTCGAAGTTGCTCTTCGAATGCGCAGCTCGTCCACGACAGCGTTACCCTTGTGTGTCACCAGGTAGAGGACCAGCTCGGCGATTTCTTCCGGCTTTATCAGCTCGCCCTTGTCGATATCCGGACGTACTCTATCGACCATATCCGTATCGACGCCTCCGGGACAGAGCACGTGCACCCGGATGTTCGAACCTCTCAGCTCCTCAGCCAGTGAAATCGTCATGCCGCGAAGAGCGTGTTTGGAGGCGGTATAGGCACTTTGAAGCGGATAGCCTTTGACGCCGACTACCGACGCGATGTTGATGATATGAGCCGCCTGTGATTTTTTCAATAAAGACAGGGCCTCCCTGCACAGTATGAACGGTGCGGTCGCATTGATTGAAATACACCGCTGCCAATCTTCGGTTGAGGTCTGCTCCAGCGGCGCCGAGTGAGTGACACCGGCGTTATTAACAAGTATATCCAGCCGGCCGAGTTTTTCGCCGGTCACTTTGACGAGATTCCGAATGGACTGCTCTTCGGTCAGCTCGACATGAACGATCCTCGCTTCCCCGCCCGCCTTTGTCACCTGCTCGGCAGTTATTTGCAGTTGCTGAGTCGATCGCGCAGCCAAGACGATGGTCGCGTTTTCCTGCGCCAGCGCCACGCTAATCGCCCTGCCGATCCCTCGGCTGGCCCCTGTGACTACTGCTACTTTGCCGGCTAATTTTTCTGCCATCGGTCTCAGCGCCGCCGAGTGCGCGTTCCGCGTTGCTGTGTACCCGTTTGTGTTCCTGTTGTTCTTCCGGACGTTCGTCCCCTGGTTCGGCTGCCTTGCTGATATTCCTGGCCCGGCTCGTTCGTTCTATTGCGCAGGCTCTGCGTTTCCTGCAGCTTCCTTATCTCTTCCCCAATATTTATCACAAGCTTATCAAAACGCTCTTTCCTTGCCAGCAGCAGCCCGTCAATTGCAGCGGTTGTCTTTTTAGCTTTTTCTTCAACAGCGATAGTTCGTATGTAGCCAATCTCTGCCTGAATTTGAGGGTGTATCGCTTTGGCTAACTCTGATTTGTTATCCGTTGTTGTCTGCATCCACAGACGCTTCTGCTCCTCTGTTTGGGGGTCCAGTTGCTCGGCAGGCCGACCCGTGCTTTCTGATCCGTATCCTCTTGGCGTGGTAACTGCCCCGCCACCATAGACGGGGTTGGTTGTGTTTGTTCCGGATGTCTGGCCTCTCATTGAAGTCCGGCCTCTCGTGCTTCTGCCGGTTGTTCGACCCCGGCCGCGGGTACTGGCAGATTCGGTTAGTCTCTGCTCTCTTTTTTGCTGCATGAGTTCCCTGTTGACCTTTAAGGACCGCTTGTGCCTGTTAGTTCGCAGACTGTCGATGGCCTCGACTGTCTTTTTTGCTGATTCCTCGACAGCGACCTTGCGTACGAAATCAATTTCATCCTCGATTTGCTTGTCTACAGCCCTTAAAAGAGCTGTTCTGTTATCATATCTTGTTTGCAGCCATTGACGCTCCTCATTTTTGCTTTTATCGGAAACCTGCTTCACAGACTTCTCCAGACCATCGAACGTCTTAACGCGGGTTTTAATCTCGTTCGGATCGGCAAGTAAATCTATTGCAACAGATGATTGACCAGTGTTGATATTCCTACCTCGTGTTTGGTTTCTGCTTGCTGAACCCGGATAGGAATTTGCTCCCTGCGGCCCTGCCTGTGAAGAATAAAGTCTATCTCCGAGCAATGCACTGGGATCCGGGTCTTGAGCGCCGTGCTTGACCAATAGGTCAGCAATTTCCTTCTTGTTGTTCTTTTTCGCCAAAGACAAAGCGTTGTCGGCCCTT
The DNA here is from genome assembly GCA_964612465.1 of uncultured Pirellulales bacterium. Classification (GTDB taxonomy): domain Bacteria; phylum Planctomycetota; class Phycisphaerae; order Sedimentisphaerales; family Anaerobacaceae; genus JAFGPJ01. Next base: position 4,660 of record CAZTDF010000021.1, on the reverse strand, counting down.
CCGTCCATAACATTGACATCGGCTCCCTTTGCAATTAGCGTCTCCACGATGGCCTTCTGGCTGGACTCCACCGCGAAATGCAAAGGCGTCTTCCCACGATTGTCCTTTGCATTAACATCAGCCCCTTTGTCAATAAGTAGTTGTGCAATCTCCGTCCGTTTGTTCCGAATTGCAGTTTGGAGCAGTGTCCAGCCCATTCTATTTTTCGAATTGACATCCGCACCCGCTGAAATTTTAGACTTGACCTCGTCGATGTCACCTTCAACGACAGCCTGGTTCAGAGATTTGCTCCGTTTTTGCTGAGCAAAAGTTGTATTGAATGCCAAAGATGTTAGCAAAAATAAAATCGTTATGTAAGTTGTTAAACGCTTCACGGTATATCCTCCAGAAATATTTAACCTTATATATAACTCATCAGCTATTTTATGTGAGCATTTATCGGGCAAATACAATTATAGACATATCTAATTATACATCATTTTGTTTAATTTCTCACGCAAAATTTGCTTCATCCACTTTTTTCAATGTTTTTTTATATTTCCTCTCCGCAAGCTAAGCCGATCCTTTCCAGGATTCCGTCGAATTCATCCAGTGAGTAAAACTCGATTATGACCTTGCCTCTCTGCCCGCTTTTCCTCGTTTCAATGTTAACTTTTGTGCAAAGCTGGCTGGACAGCTTGTTTTCAATGTCAATTATATGAGGTGGTTTCGAGCGGATCGTTGCCTTGACCTGGCCTGTACCGGCGAGATATTTTCGAACTAATCGTTCGACCTCTCGAACGCTTAGCCGCCCTGCCATCGCTCGATTAGCCAATTTCCGTCGAAGTTCGTCCGTCGGTAGTGCAAGGATTGCCCGGGCGTGACCCATGCTAAGCTGACCATCAGCAAGCATTTGCTTAATTTCTGGAGGTAAGTCCAGTAGACGTATATAGTTAGCAACTACAGACCGGCCTTCGCCGAGCCTTTCTGCCGCTTCGGCCTGTGTTAATGAGAATGTGCTTATGTATTCATGGTATGCCTTTGCCCTCTCGATAGGATTGAGATCTACACGGTGTATATTCTCAATTAAGGCCCACTCCTGCAACTGCTTATCGCTTGCACGACGAACCAGGGCAGGTACGCTTGTAAGGTTGGCCAGTTCGGCAGCTCGCAGTCGGCGCTCCCCCGCGATAAGCTGAAAGCCGGTACCAATTGGCCGGACGATAATCGGCTGAATTATGCCGTTTGCCTTGATTGACTCAGTCAATTCTGCTAATTCATGCTCATTCCATACTGTACGAGCCTGATAAGGATTAGGCGATATAGAATCGATGCCGATCTTTTGAAGGGAATCACGCAACTCCTTATCAGGAGGAAAGTTAGAGACGACTGGAGAGCTGGGTAATGTTTGATCAACTTCTGAATCGCTCATAGTTATCGGACCCAATAGAGATTGAAGGCCCCTGCCGAGATGCCTTGGTTTTTCTCTTTTTCTGTCGGCCATATTTGCACTCCTTTACACTTTTGCCTGGGGTTCTTAAATCATTTCCCTTTTGTTAACTCATATCAAAGCGCTAACACAAATATTATTTCGGAATACTTACTTTAAATCCTGTAGCTTTACCAGACTAAAATATCAATTTTTAAAAAAATGTTTCACGTGAAACAATGAAAGGAGGATACATCGAGAATTAAAACTGATTTTCCATTATCAGATATCTTTAAGAAATATCCGTTAAAGTGTATTACTGGACCATCCATTTATCTTATGATTTGAGATCGGATGATAGGTAGAATTCCGTCAGTTTCTTATGATATTCTTTGCTTGCTCTTGCAATCAAATACCGGTTAAATACACTATTGACTCGAACAATATGCTGCTCATTCTACGATTCCAAATGTATTCATGACTTTCAGATAGCTATTTTATTGCCCTGGAAATGCAAAAGTATCCATAGAGTGTGCCTGCTATAGCAACATTATAATTGTTAAAAATATGAATGTTTCACGTGAAACATCAATGAAAAATGTGCAAAAGCAGGCCTGTGCAGTCAAAAATGATTTTGTATATTCAGGACGAAAATACTATATAAACACGCCTCCAAATAGACAAATATATCCATTTACAGCCTTATCGACTGTTCTAAATATCATAAAGATGTTAGGGGGTACTTGCTCTGCCAGAGGGATAATTAAAGGTCATAAAAGATTATCATGTTTTAAATAGGAGCGAAATGTTCCGTTTTTATCAGTAATTAGGCTTTTCATGTATTATGAATTCCCTCGTTTCTAAAGCAAAATATTTGCTTCAATGACTCACATGGCAGATAGCTGTTCTATCAACGACACATCGAGCAGGGGGGCAAATGGTCTGATTAAATATTGAATGATGCTAATGCTATTTTGTATAAAATCATATTTCCTCGTCTCAATACAGCTAAATAATCCATTCAACTTGTCCTTATACTCTGTTTGAGATTGTTCAGTATCTTCGCTGAATTTTGCCGGTTGGACTTATGTTAATTCATGACATGGTATGAATGTGCCGGCCTTTGCTGTTAGTATGAATTTTACAATATCAACAGTTTTGCCGATCCTTGATAAATGAGCAGCGTAAAAGTTTGTTCTATATATTTCATACTATTATATTAAAATTGCGTTGATTATTCTGTACAAAAGCGGCTATTAACGGCCATATAAGCATTTATCTCAAAAAGTTATTCTTTCTTTAGAAACAACATAAAATAGTATTTACAGCACGAAAATATTATTGACACATGGTGACAGGCAGAGTAGATATCTTTGCGGTGCTGCAATTTCACGTTGCAGGCCGCCACAGTTATATCCCAATAATAGAAAAGGCTGTGCCGATGAAAGGGCAAACCAGATGTGGCTATTAATCCTGCTTCTGCTTTCTGTCGTTTTCATTATCGTCGCGACAACCAGGTTGAATCTCCACCCGTTTCTCGCACTACTTATCTCCGCTTTCGGTTACGGCATATTTTGCGGCAATATGCCCTTGGAAGAAGTTATCCAATCAGTAAATGCTGGATTCGGCGGCACGATCGGCTATATCGGCATAGTAATACTGGCAGGGGCGGTAATCGGGACATTTCTCGAAAAGTCCGGCGGGGCGTATAAACTCGCTGAGAGCACGCTGAAGCTCGTGGGAAAGAGAAATGTGCCAATCGCTATGGGAATAATCGGGTATATTGTGAGCATTCCCGTATTCTGTGATTCGGCGTTCGTGATTCTTTCTCCGCTGAGCAGGGCGTTGTCCGTCAAGTCTAAAATATCGCTTGCGGCAAGTGCCGTTGCGCTCAGCCTCGGCCTTTACGTAACGCATACGATGGTACCCCCCACGCCAGGCCCGGTGGCGGCGGCGGGGCTGTTGGGTGCTGATCTTGGCTTAGTTATCCTTTGGGGCGGCCTTGTAAGTATCATTGCCTTAGCTGCCGGCTGGCTGTTTTCGGTAAAAATCGCCGCCAGTATATACATCGATCCCGATATTGATTCAGAAGAATCAAATGTAGAATATATCACAACTGAGGCACCCTCAGCCTTCAAATCCGTGATTCCAATCCTTCTGCCAATCATATTAATTGTGCTAAGATCAATTGGCAAATTGAAATCACAACCGTTCGGCGACGGTAATATTGCTGTTATTGTCGATTTTATCGGACAACCCGTCGTAGCACTGCTGATCGGCGTTTTCTTTGCTTTTCTGCTTCCCCGTAAGCTGAGCAAAGAGATGCTTTCAGCATCAGGTTGGGTCGGCCAGGCTGTAATTGCGGCAGCAACGATTATTATAATAACCGGCTGCGGCGGCGCTTTCGGCAAAGTCCTGCAAAATTCGGGTATCTCCGAAGTCGTTAAAGCTTACCTCGGTCAAAGTGCCGGTCTTAGCATCTGGCTGCCCTTTATAGTTGCCGCTGCCCTAAAGACAGCACAAGGCTCATCAACCGTAGCGATAATAACTACAGCGGGAATAATGGCGCCGCTTCTCGGGACGCTCGGGCTCGAAGCGCCTACAGCCAAAGCACTTGTAGTCGTAGCAATCGGAGCCGGCTCGATGGTAGTCAGCCACGCAAACGACAGTTACTTCTGGGTCGTTACAGGCCTTACCGGCATGACGGTCAAGCAGGGCTATAAGCTGCAAACGCTCGGAACACTCGTAGTAGGTCTCGCTGCTGCAATAGCCCTTTGGATCATCAGCTTGATAGTCCTCTAATGCGACGAGCCAGTTACCCATCAATAATATTAGTTTTTTACACATCTGAGTTCAGAGTTCCTATAAGATAAGCTCGATTAAAGCATGCCAGCCTAACTAAAGAAAATGAGCATAAATAATCGATTTTAGCAGTTTTTTTCATGAACAACGCCGCTGCTGCAATGGTATAGTATCCTCGAGTCAAGGGTGTTATCTGATATTGAAATATAGACGTAAACATTTTAGGAGGCAGAAGTTAATGAGTTTTAGGTATCCAAAGAATATCATAGTAGGTGTAAGTGTCATAGCAGCTCTTTTAGCTGGGACAGTACTTCTTGGCGGTTTTGCCAACAGCAAACCGGCCGACACGGCAAAAGCAGGATGTTGCCCGGGGACCGTAACGATGGCGGCTATGCAGGCCGAAACAACAGGCTGTACCAAAACGCCATGCGCGACGGAATGTCCGAAGCC
>CAZTDF010000020.1:26218-36495 GCA_964612465.1 uncultured Pirellulales bacterium | reverse complement strand
GGAACAACGGCCATAGGCCATATAATCCCCGATAGATCCAAGTCTGCTTCCAAACGATAATGTGCCGTGGGTCTGAACCACAATGCGCCCAGTTCGTTAACATCTCGAATTAGATATGGCTGTTGTGCCGTTCCCAATCCCTCCAGTATCACTGCTGCATTAACGGCAGGATCATAAGGTTCATCTGTGCTGCCGTTGTATTTATTATGTATACCTGATGGCGACTTGCCGGTCTCGGGCGTACTGCCATAGGCGCCCATATTGATAATGCCGCCGTTAGGCTCAGGCTCATCTTTAAGAGGACTATTTGGATCACCGGCATCAATACATGGACTGGTTACATCATCTATTACCCAGTTTTCACTGACCGGATCCCATCGCCCCGATTGTGATTTCAGATGGTAGTCGCCATCTACCCATGATTCGTTATTCGGATCATTCGGCTCGACAATGATGTTCGGATCATTCATATCCACCCAATAACCCGGATCTGCAAACAGCGGATCGGCGTCAATATTGCCTTGCCCCCATACGACTCTATCGTAAGGATCGTAGATGTCGTCTTGGCCGCCCTTGATGTCACTATAGGAAATCGCGATGGTCGAACCGACATCATTCCATATTTCATTACTACTGCCCCAAACAATGCAGTTTGTCAGTTCAACATTGCTTAGACCTCCATGGAATTCATCGGAAGCCAGGGCATTTCCCTTTGGTGCTGAGTTGCCGGTTAATGTGCAGTTGGTAAGGTTGAGTTCGCTACAAAATAGAAATATCGCACCACCGGTAATTCCCGCCGAATTGCCGCTGAACGTGCAATTAGACATGTTATCCGATGCGGACCACATCCCACCTCCCCATTCCCTTGCCTTGTTTACAATGAAGGTACAATTTGTCAGGGTTGAGGCACCAGCCCACATTCCACCACCATTACTCGCCTCGTTGGCGATAAAGGCGCAGTTGGTTAACATGGCGATACCTCCATCCATCCCACCACCGTTCCTGTTTGCCGAATTCCCAATGAAAGTGCAATCGGTTAATTTAAGCATACTCAGCCCATTGCCTATCCCGCCACCGTCGACCCAAGTCCAGTTCTCACTGAATGTGCAGTTAGTAAGGATCAGTCTACTGTCATCGTTGTCCATCCCGCCACCCCAGTCTGCCGAATTCTTGGTGAATCTGCAACCAGTCAGGGTCTGGTTACAATCATAGTTAAAAATCCCACCGCCCCTAAAAGCCGAGTTCATGGTGAATGTGCAATTGGCTACAATGGGACTTCCAGAGATGTTATACATCCCGCCTCCAACCCTGAATTTATCACGGTCATCATCAGGTCCTGTAGGGCCATTTGCATTTCCGGAAGTAATCGTGAAACCATCCAGGACGGCGGAATCATCTGTTCCGCTGCCTGTAACAACGTGGTAGCTGTTTTCCATACGAGTGGGTTCCGACTCTAAATCTTTAAGATCAGCAACTTCTACAACGTCGACTTGAACGTCATCGCCGTTTAAGTCGCCGCTCATGATGGTTTCATACAGCTCAACGTCTCTCGCGTTAGGATCAGGCTCACCGAGACCTGCGTAACTGCCTATAAGCGTAACGCCGTTGATAAGCTGGAACGTTGCTTCACGGTCACCGGGTATTTGATACGCTCCCTGATCCGGTTTGTAAATACCCTGGGCAACGAGGATTTCGACCGGCTTTTCAGCGGAATTTGCATCGGCCAGGGCATCCTGCAGATAAACATAAGCATTTTCCCAGCTTGAGCCGTTATTGGCACCGGCGGCATCATCGTCAACGTAGATTATCTTTCCCGCAGCAGCAGTGCACAATATCGCCGGCAAGAATACCAACATCATCAGGCAGATCGATTGGTTGGTTATCCTCGACATAGTCATATCCTCCAATATGGCCCTATAATCGGCCGAAATTGAAATTATTCATAATAATTCTTAATTCTCTATATTAAAAGTCCATGTACTCCTCCATTCGTTACACTTTTTCTGCCGAATATTCGGATAATAGGATACCTGTTTTTTCTCGCTCTAAGTAGATTGTCTAAGTATATTATTGCGATGAGAATTATTGCCGGCACGAAAAAAGGAATGAACCTGTTGAGCCCAAAGACGCAGGTTTCCCGGCCGATTACCGACCGGGTCAAGGAATCGCTTTTCAGCGTCCTTTATAAGTACGATTTGCCGGGCGGCGCAATCGTCGCCGATGTGTTCTCCGGCGTCGGTTCTATGGGGCTGGAGTCGCTGAGCAGGGGGGCGGAGTTTGTGACGTTTGTAGAAAAGGACCCGAAGGTTATTGCGGTACTTAAACAGAATATTGAAAAAGCCGGCTTTGTCGAAGAATCGACGGTCCTGAGAACTAATGCTTTCAAGGTCGGTGCTCCTGTCGGCGACGGTGGTCAGATGTACGATCTTGTTTTTGTTGACCCGCCTTATGCGGCGGCAAAAGATGCGGGGCCCGGCTCTGCTTTGAGCGGTTTGCTGGAATTGTTGGGCGAGCAGGTAACGGCAGGCGGAATCGTAGTAGTCAGGACCAGCGGCGATGTGATACTTTTAGAAGAATACGGACAGTTTAAAATCGTAGAGCGGCGAAAATGGGGCACGATGGCCGTGAGTATATTGATGAAAAAAGAATGTTAAAGTGTTTAGCTTTAGAAAACCATCCCCATCCCGATGAACTTCAATCGGGATGAGGCTGCCACCCAGGAAACATCATAGAAAAAGACGGGTGGCAGCCTCAAGGTTGGACCGCCGCACTGCGGTGTCCAAGCTTGGGGATGGAAAAGAAAGAAAAATGACGAACAGACAAGCAGCAATCAAAGTCATAAAGCGTTTGCAGCGAAGCGGATTCCAGGCCCTGCTGGCCGGCGGCTGCGTTCGCGACATGCTGCTCCGACGACGCGCCAAGGACCATGATGTCGCCACGGATGCGCAGCCTAAGGACGTGATAAGATTATTCAAGCGCACATTGAAGGTCGGAGCAAAGTTCGGCGTAGTAATCGTTCTAATCGAAGGCCAGCAGGTGGAAGTCGCCACGTTCAGGACCGAGAGCGGCTATGCAGACGGCAGGCACCCCGGCACGGTCGAATTTACCACTGCCGCGGAAGATGCCGGCCGGCGTGACTTTACCATCAACGGCATGTTTTACGATCCCCTAAATAAAAAAGTTATCGATTACGTCGACGGACAGGCCGACCTCAAGAGCCGGATCGTGCGAACCATCGGCAAACCAACCGAGCGTTTCGGCGAAGATTACCTGCGAATGCTGCGGGCGGTGCGGTTCTGCACTCAGCTTGATTTTGCAATAGAATCGTCAACATGGTCGGCTGTCTGCCGCAATGCAAAGAAAATCACCAAAATAAGCGGCGAACGCATAGCGATGGAATTGGAAGGCATCCTCGTTCATCCGAATCGAGCAGCCGGGGCGTCGATGCTGATAGAAAGCGGTTTGGCGAAGGCGATTTTTCCCGGTTTCGCGGGTGAGCAGGCAAAATCAGCGATTCGCGTTTTAGGCCGACTGCGAAGGAAAGTCGATTTTGCCCTGGCGCTGGCCAGTTTTTTTGCCGGTGGTGAGACGGACTTTGCCGTCCGAAGCTGCCGGGTTCTTAAACTCAGCAGAAACCGAAACAAACATCTCAAGTTCCTGTTAGCAAACAGGGGCAAGCTGCTTGATGAGCATATGTCTTTGGCGGAATTGAAAAAGTTTCTCGCCCAGCCGTATTTCTGGGACTTGTACGAATTGCAGCGGGCCATTCAAAAAGCCGAAGGCGACGGCAGGAAAAGCATTGCTGCGCTAATCGCCTTGCGAAAAAGAATCAACGCTCTCGGTGACGTCGAGCTGCAACCGGATCCGCTGCTCAACGGCCATGACTTAATTCGATTGGGCGCCGTGCCGGGCCCGGCCCTGGGACAATTAGCCGAGGAAATGTATATAGCTCAGCTCGAAGGCACATTGCACACAGCCGAACAAGCCGGGCGATGGGCGAAAAAGTGGCTGCAGAAGCACAAGGCGATAGAAAGATAATTCATCCCCATGCCACGAATCGAACAGTCTAAATATGCAAGAACAAGCGAAATAAATATTGACATAAGGCAGACATTGTCATATACTTTGATATATGAAGGTTTTTCGCTGGGACAACGAGAAGAACAAGTGGTTGATAAAACACCGAGGTGTTTGTTTTGAGCAGGTTGTTCTTTTGTTTGAAGCACAGGAAATTCTTAATGTGCTTGAACATCCGAACAAGAAGAAGTATCCGGGGCAGAAAATTGCAATCGTTAGAGTTGACAATTATGCTTATCTCGTTCCTTATGTGCAGGATGGAGACGATATTTTCTTGAAAACGATAATCCCCAGCAGGAAGGCGACACGCGAATACCTAAGGGCAGATAAATGAAGAAAAAAAATGTGAATAACGAAGAGAAGGATATATTGGATTCGTATGAACAGGATCAATGGAAACCTGCAAAGAATCGAAAGCGGGAAATCAAGAAACTTCAGCAGTATGCCCGAAATACACTGCAAAAGGACAAGAGAATCAACATTCGGATGTCTTCGAAGGATTTAGATCAGGTCCGAGTGATGGCAACCCAACAGGGCATTCCATACCAAACGCTGATATCCAGTATCATCCATAAATACGTGTCCGGATACTTGAAAGAGAGAGAAACGGCATAGCATACCACTGTTTGCGGATCAGTGGTGGCCTGAATTATAATGCGGCCTTTTACGCTTTTAATCAAACCGTCCGGTTCGGACTGCAATATTGATTGCCGATATTGTTTTTACAAGGACAGGCCCTCCGAGTTCGGGCACGGCAAGCAGCGAATGAGCGCCGAGGTGCTGGAGAAACTTGTCGGAGACTACATGCGGTTGGGTTTTTCTGTTTCAGGTTTTGCCTGGCAGGGGGGTGAGCCGACGCTGATGGGCGTGGATTTTTTCAGAAGGGCGGTGGAGCTACAGAAAAAATACGGCAGCCCCGGCCAGCAGGTCAGCAATACCCTTCAGACCAACGGAATTCTGCTGGGTGATGAATGGTGCCGGTTCTTTCGCGATAATAAGTTTCTGCTCGGCATAAGCATCGACGGGCCAAAAGAATTTCACGACCGGTACCGGCTTGACCATTCCGGCAAAGGAACTTTCGACAGGGTCATCAGGGGCATCGAAACCTGCCGGAAGCATGAGGTTCAATTCAGCGCTCTTATTCTGCTGAACGATAACAATGTGGAGCAGCCGGATATTCTTTTCGATTTTTGTATCGAAAACGACCTGACCTATTTGCAGTTTATTCCCTGTGTTGAGACGGACCCGGCGACGGGCGGCCCGGCGGAGTTTTCAATCACGCCACGTCAGTACGGTGATTTCCTGTGCCGCTTATTCGACCTTTGGTACGATTACGGCCCGGAAAAACTTAACATTCGCGAGTTCGACTCGTTGATAACCCACTACGTAATGGGCAAGCATACGATATGCACGTACAGCAAACAATGCGCCGGCTTCGTCGTTATCGAGCACACGGGTGACGCCTTTTGCTGCGAATTTTTCGTCGAGCCGCAATGGCGTCTGGGCAACATTCTTGAAACGCCCCTGGAAAAACTTGCCGGCGACAGCAAAAAGCGAACCTTTGCCCGCAACAAGGAAAAGCTATGTAACAAATGTCTCGTATGCAGATACCTTGATATATGCCGCGGCGGTTGTCTGAAAGACAGGGCCCGCTTCAATGAGCAGGGCGGCGAACGAGAGAGTTATTTCTGTGAGAGCTACAGGCAGTTCTTCGATTATACGCTGCCGAGGTTCATGCAGATCGCGGCCGGCATAAAAAACGGTTCGTTAGGCAGGCACACCCGTTCGGCCGACAAGATAAGGCTGCGCATCGAGAAGTAGCAGCGAAAACAACGGTCCAAGATAAAAAGCCTGGCAAAATCGCCTCCTTCCTGCTATCATTTCGCTTTGGAATTTAGGAGAAATTTGTGGTTGCTCGAACTGAATTTTTCAAGTTATTGGTTGTGGCGTTTTTAGTCTGGGCTATCGGGTTAAATGACGCTGTGTTTGCCGACAGGGCACCTGCCGCTCCGAATTCGGACAAGTCTTTCCACGTCGGCGTCTGCACTCACTTCAGCCAGAACAAAGGAATCGTGCAGATGAACATCAGGAGCTTGAAGAATGCCGGGATCGGCGCGATTCGTGATGAAGTCGGCTGGTCCTCTATCGAGAGGGAAAAGGGCAAGCTGGCGATGCCCGAGCGGCTCGATCACTACGTTCGCAGCGCCGCTCAGGCGGGCCTTGATGTGATGCTGATTCTGGATTATTCCAATCGCTTTTACGATGACGGCGACCGTCCGCGTTCGGCCGAGGCTGTTGAGGGTTTCTGCCGCTATGCCGAATTTGTTGTGCAGCATTTCGGAAAGGACGTCCGGCTTTACGAGATATGGAACGAATGGGATATCGGCATCGGGCTGAGAAGTCCCTATAATGTGGGCGGTTCTCCCGAAGACTACGTCAAGCTGCTCAAAGCGGTCTATCCCCGCATTAAATCCGCCGACCCGGATGTTACCGTCATTGGCGGGGGTTCGACCAGCGGGGGCGTAAAAAAAGGCTGGCTCGAAAAAATTATTCAGCTCGGGGCGATTGACTATTGCGATGCCGTATCGATTCACAGCTATAATTACAGCGAAAAATTCCCCGGGCGTTCGCCGGAAACGTGCTCAGACTGGATGACGGACGTTCGGAAAATGCTCCGTAAGTATAACAACGATGTCGATGTTCCGTTCTATGTCACGGAGATGGGCTGGCCCACGCATGTCGGCAAAGCCGGTACCGAACCTGAATTGTCCGCTTCATATCTGGCCCGGCTGTATCTGCTCGCTCGCACCTCGGCTTCTTTTCGCGGCTTATGGTGGTACGACTTTCAGGATGACGGCTGGAAGCCCGATCATAACGAGAACAATTTCGGCATCGTTCGCCCTGACCTTACCGCCAAGCCGGCGTATTATGTTATGGCCGACATCTCGGATCTCATCGCTCGTGGCCGGTACATCGACCGCTTGAAAACAGAAGACGAAAATCTCCGTGTCCTTCGGTTCGAATATAAGGAGCTTGATTTCTGGGCGTTGTGGTCTGCCAATGATAAAAGCCGGCAGGTTATTTTGCAGACGCCGAAGCCTTCCGGTGATGTAATGATTCATCAATTGGGTCATAAACCTTACCGAAGTGACTGGGGTTTCCGCGATTGGGTTGCCCGCAGAGGTGAGTTCGTTCCGAACAAACTCTCTGTCGTAGTCGGTTCCCGACCATTTCTGATAAGCGGTGATTTGGCAAATGTCTCTATAGTAGAAACGATTCCAAGGTAGAAGGATGTGAACATGGTAAACTGCACGCGTCGAAGCTTTCTGAAGGCTGTTGGGCTTGGAACGGCAGCCCTGGGGATGCCTTCGTCCATTTTTGCCGCCGACAAAAGCAAATCGAACGTTTTGTTTATTGCCGTGGATGACCTGCGGCCGCAACTCGGCTGCTACGGCCATAAACAGATGATATCGCCCAACATCGACCGGCTGGCGTCTGACGGCGTCACTTTTCTTCGTTCATATTGCCAGGTGCCGGTCTGCGGTGCATCGAGAGCAAGTCTTCTGACGGGAGTTAGGCCGACTAAAGACAGGTTTCTTGGTTACAATACATGGGCCGAGAAGGACCTGCCGGGTGCACTTAGCGTTGCCGAGCATTTCAAGAACAACGGATACCATACGATCTCCAACGGCAAGATTTTCCACCACAGGGCCGATTGCGGAGATAGCTGGAGCGAAAATGCCTGGCGGCCGAAAGGTAACTGGCGAAATTATATGCTGGATGAGAACCGCAAGCTGAATAGCCAAAAGCCGAAACTTGCCGGGCCTGCTTACGAGAATGCCGATGTCCCCGACAACGCCTACTTCGACGGGATGATTGCGGACAAGGGGATTTCCGACCTTCGCCGGCTAAAAGGTGTGGACAAGCCGTTCTTCCTTTCGCTGGGTTTTTTGAAGCCCCATTTGCCTTTTAACGCCCCGAAGAAATATTGGGACATGTACAAGAGGCGAGAAATTGACCTTGCCGACAATCCCTTCAGGCCGAAAGGAGCACCCGACGCGGCCCTTCACAACTGGGGCGAATTAAGGCAATATCACGGCATTCCCGCCAAAGGTCCGCTGTCCGACGAGCTTGCCCGGACGCTTGTTCACGGCTACTACGCCTGCGTAAGCTATACTGATGCCCAGATCGGCAGGGTAGTGGACGAGCTTGACCGGTTGGGGCTGCGGGATAATACGGTCGTAATCCTCTGGGGCGACCACGGCTGGAATCTTGGCGAGCACGGATTGTGGTGCAAGCATTGTAATTTCGAGACATCGCTGCATTCGCCGCTGATTGTCCGCGGGCCCGGGATCCAGGCCGGCATGAAAATAGATGCCCTGACGGAGTACCTGGATATTTATCCTTCGCTTTGCGAGTTGTGCGGTCTTCCGCTGCCGGGCCACCTGCAGGGCAGGAGTTTTGTGCCGCTTCTTAAAGAACCGAACCTGCCCTGGAAGAAGGCAGTGTTCAGCAGATATTTTCGTGGCGATTCGGTAAAGACGGACCAGTATCGCTATACGGAGTGGCGGCGGAAGAACGGCGATATTTACGCCCGAATGCTGTATGACCACAAAGTCGATTGGGTGGAGAATGTGAATATTTCCGAACTGCCCGGGAATAAAGAACTGGTGAACAAACTAAGCGATATGCTTCAGGGACTCAGAGAATAATGCAGCCATTTACGCTTTTGATTAAGCCGTCCGGCTCGGATTGCAATATTGACTGCAAATACTGTTTTTACAAATGCAGGGCGCCGGAGGTCGGGCAGGGCAGACAGCGGATGAGCGACGAGGTGCTGGAGAAACTCGTCAAGGACTACATGGAGCTGTGTTTTCCATTAGCCGGCTTTGCGTGGCAGGGGGGTGAGCCCACGCTGATGGGGCTGGACTTCTACAAAAAGGTAGTTGAGCTGCAAAAAAAGTACGGCGTCTCAGGCCAGGAGGTCGGCAACTCGCTGCAGACCAACGCGATTCTGCTCAATGACGAATGGTGCCGGTTCCTGCACGAAAATAAATTCCTTGTCGGCGTCAGTATCGACGGACCGAAAGAATTTCACGACTACTACCGCCTCGACCATTCCGGTGCCGGGACATTCGACAAGGTAATGCGGGCGATAGAAAACTGCAGGCGGTATGATGTCGAGTATAACACGCTGACCCTGCTGAACGACAGGAATGCGGACCATCCGGACGAGGTGTTTGATTTTCTTATCGAGCTGGGCGTCAAGTTTGTGCAGTTTATCCCCTGCGTGGAAGTTGACCCGGCGACGGGTGAGATCGCGGATTTTTCGATTACACCGAAGCAGTACGGCGAATTTTTGTGCAGGCTGTTCGACCGCTGGTGCGAGTATGGGCCGCGAAACCTGAGCATTCGTGACTTTGATTCCGTGCTGTCTTATTATGTCACGGGCCGGCACTCGATCTGCACGTTCGACAGACAGTGCAGTCAGTATATTGTGATCGAGCATACCGGCGACGCCTTCTGCTGTGACTTTTTCGTCGAGCCGAAGTGGCGGTTGGGCAACATCTTCGAGACGCCGATAGAAAAACTTGCCGCCGGCAGTAAAAAGCGAACTTTTGCCCGGGCCAAGACGAACCTTTGCAACAAGTGCCTTGTCTGCCGGCATCTGAATATCTGCCGGGGCGGCTGTATGAAGGACAGGGTGCCGTTCGATAAAGAAAACTATGGCAGGGAAAGCTACTTCTGCGAGGCTTACAAGCAGTTCTTCGATCATGCTATACCGATATTTATGCAGATTGCCGCTGAGATTAACGCCGAATCGGCCGCCGGGAACCGTCCCGTTGTCCGATAGGCTCGAAATAAAAGGGACATTAATATTTGGAGATACAAATTATGAAATCGATTAAACGCAGAACATTTCTAAGCCGTTCGGTCGCGGCGACCGCGGCTCTTGGAATTGGCAGCCTTTCATCTACGTCGCAAACTTCCGCCGGGCAAAGCGGCACAGAGCCGCGTCGCCCCAATCCCATCGCCGTCTCGACATATTCCTTCTGGCGCTTCAAGAAAAACCTGAAGCTTCCGATTGAAACCTGCATCGACGAAGCGGCCCGGATGGGTTTTGACGGTGTGGATCTTCTGCTCATTCAGATGGAAAGAGAGGACAACAGTTATCTGCAAAAAATCAAACGTCACGCTCT